>JALXCG010000274.1 GCA_026991065.1 Gemmatimonadota bacterium
GTTGGCGGGTGGGGCAGACAATGGGGCGGCTATGCCAGAAGGTGCAGGGCGAGACCGGCGCCGAGAGCGGCGGAGAGCGGCACCGAGAAGTTGTCGTCGACCCGTTTGCTGACCAGCTCCGCGAGGGCGGCGAGGCCGGCCGCGGAGAGGGCGATGGCGAGTCGGGCGGCGGCGCCGAGATCACCATGGAGGGTGGCCATCAGCAGCCAGCTGGCACCGGCGGCGACGATGAAGAAGGTCATGGAGCCTTCGAGCGAGCGACCGTTGATGAGGCTGATCCGCCCCCAGCGCCGGCCGATGATTGCCGCCGCGGGATCGCCCAGGGCGAGGATGGTGACCGCCAGGGCGCAGACCATCGGCGGGCTGGTGAGGGCGAGCACGAGCAGAGCGGTGGCATACCAGGTGGCGGAGTTGACGCGATGCCGCTCGTGGGGGTGGATCACCTGGTTGAAGAGCTTGACCAGGAAACGGTTCAGGCCGGGCAGCCGGCGCCGGGCCGCTTCCAGGGTCCAGGCGATGGCAGCCAGCGCGGCGGCCATCAGCACCAGCCCGGCGGGTTGCAGGATCCACTCGATGAAGATCAGGGCGGTGACCCCGTTGGCCACATGGAAGAGGTTGCGGGCGTAGTTCTTCGGCCGCAGACTGGGAACATGGACCGACCAGGCTTCGAGGTCGCGGGAGAGGCCGTTGTAGGCTTCGACCAACTGGCGTCGAAAGCGCATCCACTCGTGGCGGATCTCCGCCGGCGAGGGGGAGGAGTAGCTGGGCATGTGATCGCGCAGCAGGGCGGCCACCTCTTCCAGCCGGCGCACCAGATCGGCGTCTGCCTCGGCGGCGCCGGCGAGGAGCAGGTCAACCCGCCGCTGGAGCATTTCGAAGCGCTCCCGGCAGCTGTCGGCGAGTTCGGCTTTCCAATGGCCGGTGTCGATCTCCTTGAGCAGGCCATGAAGATCGAGGGCGACCTGGCGAGAGTCCAGAGCTAGGGCGTAAGTCATGGGATTCCAGCGTGGGGAGCGTGGCCTCCGGCGCGTGTGGGAGGGGGCGACGAGGAGGAGAATGACGAGTCGGACATGGTAGGATGCTCGTGCCCGAATTCCGACTCAGCGAAGCGCACCGGGCGACAGATCGAGCGCCCGACAAAGGCAAAATCCAATAGTAGCAGTTTCGGAGCAAAATCGTGCGGCAGTATCTTGATTTGGTTCGGCAGATTCTGGAGGAAGGTGAGGAGCGGCCGGATCGCACCGGCACCGGCACCCTTTCCATTTTCGGCACCCAGAGCCGCTACGATCTGCGCGCCGGGTTTCCGTTGGTGACCACCAAAAAGGTTTTTTTCGCGTCGGTGGTGCATGAACTGCTTTGGTTCCTGCGCGGCGCCACCAATATCCACCAGGGGCTTCATCCGCACACCTCGATCTGGGATCCGTGGGCGGACGAGGAGGGGGAACTGGGGCCGATCTACGGCTTCCAGTGGCGCAACTGGAATGGCGAGGGGATCGACCAGATTGCGCGCGCGATCCAGATGATTCGCGAGCAGCCGCAGAGTCGGCGGATCATCGTCAGCGCCTGGAATGTGGCCGACCTGCCGCGCATGGCGTTGCCGCCGTGTCACCTGCTTTTTCAGTTCTATGTCGCCGGCCGGCGGCTCGATTGTCAGCTCTATCAACGCTCGGCCGATGTTGCGCTCGGGGTGCCCTTCAATATCGCCAGCTACGCCCTGCTCACCCACTTGATCGCCGCCGAGTGCGGGCTGGAAGCGGGCCATTTTATCCACACCATCGGCGATGCGCACATCTACCTGAATCATGTCGATGGGCTGCGCAAGCAGCTCGGTCGCACACCGCATCCGCTGCCACGCCTACGCCTCGCGGCGAAGCCCCTGGATGAGATCGAGTTCGCCGACATCGAACTGCTCGATTATGAGCACGATCCATTCATC
>JALXCG010000275.1 GCA_026991065.1 Gemmatimonadota bacterium
ACATACACCCCGTCGAGCAGGAACTCGGCGCGCTGGCGCCCCTCTTCGCGGAACCCTTCGGAGGCATAGAGACGGCGTGCTTCATGGTTGGTGGCAAGCACATAGAGCGCGAGCTTGCGCGCTCCCGCGGCCTTGGCCCGGGTGATCGCCGCGCGCAGCAGAGCACGCCCAATGCCGCGCCGCCGCCGGCTGCCGGCCACCGCGAGCGAGCGGATTTGACGCACATGGCGATTGCTCGGCAGTTGCGTCATGGCCCCGAGAACGACATAGCCGACCACCTCGCCGTGCACCTCCGCGACCCAGGTATCCGCCGTGGCGGGGAGTTTGCTGGCAGGATCCTCGGCCGGCGTGTTGTGCGCATCCCACACGCTCAGGTCGATGGCGATCAGGGCGCCGAGATCGGCTTCGGTGGCGGGACGGATGAGCGGCTGCATGGGGCGAAAGTTGGCGGAGAGCGGGGAGGTGGTGAAGGGAATTGCCGGCATTCTACCGGCTGAGCGCCCGGTGTGAACTCGGTTGCCCGCGTTTTTCTGTTTTTGTCCGCACCTCCGGCGCGCTACCGGCGCCGCCGCTTCCTGCATGGGAGCAGCGCGCGGCTTCGCCCGCTCCCCTCCTGGCCGAAGCCGCGCCTCCGGCCGGCGCGCAAGGCGCAGGCTCATCCGCCGCGCCGCCGGCGACAATTCTCTGCCGGCGGCCCCGCATTCTTGCCGTTGCGCCGCGGCGGCGGGTGACCGGCCGGGCTTGCGCGGCGCCAGCGGGCGCGGTGGCGAAGAGGGTGGAGAGGCGTTCTGGAGCCGGGAGCGGGAATCGCCTCTCCCAGCCGTTTCGGCGAGATCGGGGCGGTCCGGAGGGCATGCTGCTCCGCTGGAAGGGCGCCGGGCGGGATGCCGGCGGCGGAGGTGCAGACAGAACAAAAAATGGAATTGCGCGTCCACCCTCCGGGCGGCTCAGCGAATCACCGTCTCCCAGCCGCGCCGCAGCTCCTCGTGGTCGAGGTCGCGGCCGATCAGCACCAGCAGTGACTCCTTGGGGGTCGGGCCGAGATCGGGGAGGAACTCCACCCACTGGTAGATCCCCTGCACCACCACCCGCGGGCCGTGGTGGCGACAGTGCAGCACCCCTTTAAGACGCATCAGCTCCCAGGTGCGGCGCTGGCAGACAAAGCGCAGCCACATGCGCACTTTGTGCAGGTCGAGCACGCGGGTGGTGCGCAGGGTGAGGGCGGACATGCCGCGGGTGTGGCCGGCGGCACCGCAGTCGGCGCTGGCGTGGTCGTGATCTTCGGTGCAGGGCGGTGGCACCTCCAGCACCCAGCGGGAGGGATCGGCGGTGTGGACCTGCAGCACTGCGTCGGGGTCGATGCGGGCGAATTGGGTGCGGCTGATCTCGGCGGTGGGGTTCATGCGCCGCAGGCATGCTTCGGCGGCGTCGGCCTGGGCGGCGTCGACCCGGTCGAGGTGGTTGAGCAGAATGCGGTCGGCGTAACCGATTTGCTGGCAAGCCTCGGGGTGGGATTCGAGCTGGTCGCGGATGTGCGCCGCGTGGGCCAGGGCGACCACGCCGTCGACCCGCGTTTGGGTGCTCAGATCGGGGTCGGCGTAAAAGGTTTGCGCGACCGGGCCCGGCGAGGCGACGCCGCTCGCTTCGATCAGAATGCGGTCGAAGCGCAAGCGGCGCCAGAGCCGGCGCTGGCGGCGCTGGAGCAGATCCTCGACGGTGGCTTTGAGGTCGCCGCGGATGGTGCAGCAGATGCAGCCGTTTTGCAGCTCGATCAGATCCTCGGTGCTGCCGACGACCAGCGAGGAGTCGATGTTCACGTCGCCGAACTCGTTCACCACAATGACGATGCGCTCGCGCTGCTCGGCCGCGAGAAGATGGTTCAGGAGGGTGGTTTTGCCACTGCCGAGAAAGCCGGTGAGGAGGGTGATGGGAAG
>JALXCG010000276.1 GCA_026991065.1 Gemmatimonadota bacterium
TCCCAGCCCGGGCCCAAGACCAGGGATTTCATCATGGCGTTAAGGTTGAGCGCCAGGATCATGATCGCCCACCAGGCAGCGTTCACGCCGAAGTACTTCGATGGCAGTTTGCCCCCGGCCAGATCGGTCTTCATCACGGCATGTTCGCCTTCGCTGCGCCCGCAGCGACCCCGGTACCACTGGATAACAAGTTCTCCAGGCATCTGGAGACGATTGGTCACCAGACCGTGGATCTTGTACTGCACGGTCCCACCCCCCGCCGACATGGGTGGGAACGGAAGGGTCAGCTGAGATTCCATGCCCTCGATCTCTTGCTGCCGGAGCAGTTCGCGGGTGGCAACAAAACGGTAGCGAGGCCCGTTCTTCTTGCGCGAGGAGTTCTCCGGCTCGAAACACACTTCCGCCCACTCTTGCTCGCTGTCTTCACCTCTCTCATCTTGTCTGCGCGGGATCGGCTTCCATTCCGACTCAGGTACTTCCCTCACCGCTTTCTTGAACGCGGTCGTCACGTCGACACCAACAACGAAGTCGATGACGCCAAAACGCTCATTTTTGCCCTCGGCACAGTAGCGGAGCAGATCCCACTGGTAACCTGCCGTATCTGAACGCATCGAGACTGTTGCGACGCCTCGGGGCAGCATCGCCAGGCTTTCCCGAAGCACCCGCAACTGCTCGTAGCCTGCCGGAACATTGCCATCACGAAACTCTGAATGCACCACGGCGCCCTGCTCATACCAGTAGGTGTTCAACGGCTGAAATGCCTTGAAGCTCTTGTAACTGTAGAGTGCATCCTCCTTACCGGTCGCGACCAACGTCGCGTCCATGTCCAGGGTCGCATGACGCTGCGGACACCGAGACTGCATGAACTGAAGAAGATCCGCATTCACCTGTCTCAGCCCCTGGAGTGCTTCGCTCGCCGAAAGAACATACGCTCGACCCGCGCCGCGCTTGGCCTCAGCCGCCCGCTCAATGAAACCGCGGAGATAACGATGCGCTGCCGCCAGCGAAGGAAGCGCCCGCTTCCGCCCACCGCGAAATCGCCGCTTGTGCGCACGGCGCGCCCTCCCCCTCATCCCAGCCAACTCCACTCACTGAACCACCCGCCCAAGCCCCCGGTCTCCCTCCAGAACGTCAAGGTCAGCGAGCGAATCCCCGCCTGCCAGGTTCAACATCAGCTACGCGAATATCATCTGCGCGTCGTTCCAGCCCTGCCCTGAATCCCGCAATCACACATGCCGGTTGATCGACTAACGAAGACCGGCCGCTGCCGCCAGATCAAGATAGACAGGAAGTCCGGCAAGAGCCGTCAGATCCGCCCGGATCTGTCTCACGAAGATATTCGAAAGGAAGAACGCCTTGTGCTACCATGACTGCATCTCGTTGGTGATCGAAGGGTTCAACGCAAACGATCTTATCGCCTTGCTAGGCAAGGGCAAACGAGGTTCTTTATTTAGTTTGGCGGAAGATCCAGGAATGAGGCGCGAGGCCCCCGCCTCTGGTGAATCGCCAGTGGCCACGAGGCTATCGGACCTCAATAGGTGTTTGGCGCGGAGCACAAGTTTCAGCTCAAATACGAATGTCGGCGCAAAGCGACGAGTCGATCCCGCTCGATGGCTGTTTGAGGCCGACCGCTGGCTGGGAGTTGCCGCGTGGAACTACATCTTGCCATTGACTACGGTTGGCTCATGGGTGTTGGGAGCCCGTGCGTGGTACTCAGAGACTTCATTGCGTTGGAGTCCCGCCGGCGCCTTGCAGCATCGTGCGGACATACGATTCCTTGTCTTCTTTCTGGAAGAGGATGTTCCGCTTCAGCATGGCGGTCTTGTCGATCCCCCACTGCTTCTCCATTTCGTGCGAAGGTGTTTTCGAGATAAGGAAAGAGTCCAGTGCGATGTTCGGCTCGCCGAGGCGCGCCTCGATCTCCTTAACTGT
>JALXCG010000277.1 GCA_026991065.1 Gemmatimonadota bacterium
GCCGAGCGCGGGGCGGGGGAGGGGTGGCGGCATGGCGAGATCTCCAGGAAAAGCGGTGAAGGCGCGGCGGGCGCGGGTGAAGCGGGGCGAGCGAGGCGGGCCCGGGTCAGAAGCCCACCGGCACGGAGAGGGTGACGTAGAGCGCGTCGTCGTTGTCGTCGCGGTTGCCGACGAAAAGGGCGACTTCGCGACTGCCGCCATCCCAGCGACCAGTGCCGTCGAGGTCGCGGACGAAGAGCCCGGTCAAACCGGTGTGGGGCCAGCGGATCGACATGAGATCGGGGTTGATGTCGCCGTTGATTTCGCTGCTGTAAGCGACGCTTCCGGAATCCGCGCGGAGCACGGCGAGGTCATGCACCAGGGTGGGGTAGAGGATCTTGTAGGCACCCGCTTCGGGCACCCAGACCGCCGCCGGCCGCGCCTCCCGCACCAGCGGATGGGGCAGCAACAGGTCGCGGGCGCGGATCACGCCCCGGCGGTCGAGAAGCAGCGCCGCCGACCCCAGCCAGCGCTTGGAGATGACGCAAAAGCGCTCGATCTCCGGCAGCCACAGCACTTGGTAATAGTATTGCTCGATGCCGGAGAGGAGCAGTTGCGGCGGCTGCACCCGCACGCCGTCCCCGTTGCCGCCGGTCACTTCGATCACCGAGCCCCAGAGGCGGTCCCCGTCGCCCCAGACCACCAGTGCAGTCTGCGCGCCGTCACCGATGGCCACCGGCCACCAGTTGTCGCCGTCGACGGGGCTCAGGTCCAGGTGGCCGCGCTCCGTCCCGCCGCGGTCGAAAAGTTTCGCTTCCACCATCGCGTATTGGGCCGGCGGGGCCTCATCGGCGTAGGCCACCAGAAACCCTTGCGCCAGCCCCGCCACGGCCGCCGAATGCTGGGCAGCGGGACCACCGGCGACGATCCATTCCGGCCGCGTCACTCGCCCGCGCCCATCATGCAGAATCGCATGCACATCCACCGTCGGCCCGGTCCCATCCTCCCAGGCGGAGAGAAAAAGCCCCTCCACCTGGGTCGCGTTCACCGGTTCCTGGGCACCATCCACCCCATTGCCCACCGCCCGCAGCGGCGCCATCTCCGGCACCAGCGCTCCCGCTTCGAAGTGGATCCGCTGGGCATAGATGTCCTGCTCCCACAGCTCGGCGAAGGAACTGGACCATTCGGCCAGGTAGTGCACTTCGCCGGCTTCGACGAAAGCGTTGACGGTGGCGCCGTGGTGGTGTTCGCGCGGATCAGGCTGGCCCAGCGCGAGGAGCGCGATCAGGAGCGGGGTGATGGTGGTCATGTTACGGTGTTACCTCCACTTGAATGGTGTCGGTGGCGATCACAGCGCCGCCGCGCTGCAATTCGACAATGATATCCAGCATGCCGGTGGGGAAACTCGCCGGCACCGGCAGGTTGAGATGGCGCGCCACGCCGTCGTGTGCCGGCAGCACCACATTGTGCGGGCCGAAAGCGGTGTAGGTGCCGCTCCAGGCGCCGCTGATGTTGAAGACCACGGAATCGAAATCGCGGCTGCCGTCGCAAGTGTTGCGAATGCGGCCGAAAAGGGTGCCGCTGGAGCCGCGGGCGATGCTCTCCGGGAAAGAGAGAACGCGCACCATGAGGTCGCAGGGATGCGCCCCGCCGTAGGCGCCGACATCGGTCGCCGTGCCGCCGAGACCGGCGTCGCAGGCGAGGATGGCGTCGGTCGCCGCCGGATCGCCACTGTCGATGGCCGGTGAGAGCAGCGGCTGGCCACAGGCGGGGCTGCTCAGATGGTAGTCACCCCCCGCCGCGTCGCGGAAGAGCGGGTCGGCGTCGAAATTGCCCGTTCCGCCGCTGAATCCGCCCTCGATCAGGCAGTAATAGACATCGTTCAGCATGTCGTCGGCGAAGATGTCGGTGGTGCCGTTGTCCCAGAGAATGCAAGAGGTAAATG
>JALXCG010000278.1 GCA_026991065.1 Gemmatimonadota bacterium
GGCCACCAGCGCCACCCGCCGGGCGGCGTGCCGGCGGCGACCGCGCGCCAGGAGCCTGTCGCACCCGACTCCGCCACGGAACCGGGGCGGCAAAAGATGAGCCGGGGCCGACTCCGCCGGGAAGGCGCCGCTTCGGCCAGGACCGATCGGCACCGAAGTGAAACTTGCTCCGGGGCGAACTGCGCGGGGCGGAGAGGGGCGGCGCGGGTGCGCGGACAAAAACAATGATCCCACCGCCAGGATTTGGTGGCCGGGTGGCGCTTCCCGGCACGGCGTGAAAGCGGTAGCCTGCAGCGGAGGCGTGCCGGGCGGCACCATCAACCCCATTCCAGGAGGCCCCGCAATGGCGATTGTACTCATCTCGCGCGGATCTCTTTCCGGCGGCCGGGAGGTCGCGGAGGAGCTGGCGCGTGAACTGCAGCTACCCTGTGTCTCGCGCGAGGATTTGATGGCGCAGATCGATCGCGAGGGCGAGCATGCCCGGCAGATTGTCGCCAGCATCAGCAAAGCGACACATGCGTATGAACAGTTCAGCCGCGACCGGCGGGCTTATCTGATCCTGATGCGGCGGGCTTTTCTCGAACTGATTGGCGAGGGCGACCTGGTTTACCACGGTTTCGCCAGCCATTTTCTGGTCGCCGACCAGCCCGGTTGCCTGCGGGTTCGGGTTAATGCGCCGCTCAGCTACCGGCTGCGGCAGGGGCTGCGACAAGGCGGTGTAAACTCGGAGGAGGAGGCCAGGGAGCAGATCAGGCGGGTGGATGAGGAGCGGGTGCGCTGGGCGCGCTTCATGTATGGACGCGACATTCGCGATCCCACGCTGTACGATATCTGTTTCTGTCTGCGCGATCTCTCGGTGGAGTTTGTCGCCGCCCTGCTGAGCGCCGCGGCGCGGCGTCCGGAACTGCAACTCACGCCCGAGCAGCGCCGGCTGCGGCGGGCGAGCGCGCTGGCCGCCGCGGTGGAAGCGCGCCTGGTGCTCGATCCGGCGACGGCGGAGTTACAGATCGCGGCGCGGGCGGAGGCCGGAGCGGAGACCGGCGCGATTCAGCTCAAGGGTCCCCATCTGAAGGCGGAAGTGCTGGCCCGGGTCGAGCAGATTGCGATGAGGGTCGACGGGGTTCGCAGTGTCACTTATCGGATCGGCTACGGTGCGACGTTTGCCGCTCTTCCCGGCGCCTGAGGATTTTTTGTCGTTTGATTCGCAGCAACCAACCGAGGAATAAACCATGCCAATCGTCAACCGGGCAGGCGCGGCGGTAACGCCCGGCGCCTGGCGCCGAATGCTGGAGTTCATGGCGCGCTCCGTGCAAGCTGAAGACACCCAGGTAGAACTCGGCCGGGAGGGGAACCGACTCACCCGGCAGGCCGGAGAGTCGGCGGAAGAGATGCTGCGGCTCTCGATCGAGACCAACAAGCTGGCGCGGGAGCGCACCACGCTGGCGGAGGAGCGCACGGGGTTGACCCGGCACCAGGCGGAGCTGGCGGAGCGGACGGGAGAGCTGGCCGACACGCGGACGCAGTTGGCGGAGGAGCGGACCGAACTCACGCGGCAGCAGACCCATCTGTCGACCCGCTCCACCGAGTTGGCGAACATCCGCACGGAGTTGGGCCACGATCGCACGGCGATGGCCGGCCAGCGGACCGATCTGGCGGTGACGCGCACCAGTCTGGCGCAACAGCGCACCGAGCTGGCATCGAGCCGCACCGATCTGGCGGGCGAGCGCACCGAACTGGCGGAACGGCGGACCGACCTGGCGAGTGAACGGACCGATCTGGCGGGGAAGCGCACCGAACTGTCGGAACGGCGGACCGACCTGGCGGGGAAGCGCACCGACCTGGCCGATCGCCGAACCCGGCGCGCGGTGACCCGTACGCGGCTCTCGATGGAGCGCACGGAACTGGCGCGGGAACGCA
>JALXCG010000279.1 GCA_026991065.1 Gemmatimonadota bacterium
GCAACGCTGAACTGGAAACGCTACCAAAAGCTGGAGCTGCCTCTCGCGACGACCGAATCCAAGGCGGCGGTCCTGGCTTTCGCCGGTGATGTTTACCGGGGGCTGGAGGCGGACTCCCTGGAAACGGATGAGATGGCCTGGATGCAGGAGCACGCGGGTATTCTCTCGGGGCTCTTCGGTCTCTTGCGGCCGCTGGATCGAATCCCCCCCCATCGATTGGAGATGGGCACGCGCCTGGAAACCGGACGGGGGAAGAATCTCTACCAGTTCTGGGGAGAACGGATCGTGGAGTTGGTCAATCAGCGGGCGGCCCGGGCGAGCGCGGGCAGCGGCGACGCAGCACAACCGTGGTTGGTCAATCTAGCCAGTGCGGAGTATTTCAAGGCGATCCGCTCGCCCCGACTGCGCGCGCGGGTCATCACGCCGATCTTCCAGGACAAGAAGCCGGGCCAGCCGCCGAAAGTTATCGCCCCTTTGGCCAAGTACGCACGGGGGCGGATGCTGCGCTTCATGGTCGAGCAGAGACTCGACCGCCCCGAAGGGCTGCGCGATTTCAACTGGGATCGCTATCGGTTCCAGGCGGCGCAGAGCGATTCGGAGCGGCTGGTCTTTCAGCGGATCTTCGTCCCGGCGAAATCGCGGCCGACCCCGCGAAAGAGGAAGTAGCCCGGACCGATCACGCAGAGGCACGCGGTGGTGGTTCTTTCCCCGCCGCGTGCTCTGTTGGCACCCGGGAAGGGCCTACTCGACCGTCATGTGCTGAATCACCTGCCCGACGTGACCATCCGGGTAGTTGCCGATCTCAACCATAAAATCGTACTTTCCGGACGGGGTGCTCGGCGGGATCTGGACACTGATCTGGGTGTCGCGGGTGGCCCCGTCCGCCAGGGTAAACTCCTGAATCGGGGCGAGCGGCTGACGCACCACCGCTCCGTCCACCTCGGCCGAACTCCACAACTGGTAGGTCGCGGTGGAACCGGAAGTGTTGGTAACGGAAACGTCAGCGGTCAGGGTCTCACCCGGCTGCGCGCTGGCCGGCAGCCCCGTGACTGTCATCCGATTGCCGAGAATCGCCCAGGGATAGTCGGCAAGTTCCAACGCCAGGTGCTGGGGATAGAGATTCTCGTCGATCAGGGCCGGGATCTGGCTCTCGTCGGGCCAAAAGGCGGAACCCACCTCGACCGTGAACGAGAAAGTCTTGGCCTTGGCCTGACTGCGCTCGCCATACATGAAATCATCCCACTCCCCGTTGGCGGTGTAGATCGCTCCGGACTTGGGATTGCCATCGAGATAGCCATTGTAGCGCGTCGCCTCGTTGCCGATCGCGTAGAGCAGATTGTGATCGGGCGTGTTGAGCCGCTTGTAGCTCCAGGTATAGAGGAAGAGATCGCCGTAGGAGTGGTAGGAGTAGCTGATGACAAAGTCGTGGGCTCGCACAAACTCGGAGATCGCCTGCGTTTCCGGTTCCGAAAGAGGTGCCGTGCCGCGATAGGTCTCCATGAACCGGAAGCTGCTGGATCCGATCTCGTCAAAGCCCCACTTGTAGCTCCAGTTTCGATTCAGATCCACGCCCCAGAAGAGCGCTGAATTGGAGCCGTTGCGGTTGCGGTTCTTGCGCCACGACGCATTGCGATTCTCGACCGTGTGATGACCATCCGGATTGACCATGGGGATCACCCAGATCTCGCGGCTGTTGACCCAGTCGGTGATGGTGGGGTCGACGCCGTAGCCGTCGGTCAACTCGTGGATGGTGGCCAGCGGGATCTCGACCGTGATCACTTCTCTGGCGTGGGTGTTGCCGATGAAAAGAACGTCCGGCTCCTCTCCCTCCTCCTGGTCCGGCTGGTCACTGATCTTCATCGCCCATATGTAGCGGTCCTCTCCTTTGTTGAGGGTCTCCCAGGTGGGACCGAG
>JALXCG010000280.1 GCA_026991065.1 Gemmatimonadota bacterium
GAATTTTCCAAACACAATTGCGCTATGATCGCCCCCACAGATCCCCCCGAATTCTTGAGTCGCGCGAACTCATCCCAACGCCGGAGCAGGGATAATGCCGGCTTCTACACGGAAGGAAGGCCAGCCGTGAGGGCGAAGGACACTGATCGCAAGCCGCTTCTCACCTGGCTCCATCTCTCTGACCTGCACTTCGGCCACGGATCGGTGGGTCATGGCTGGGATCAGCAGGCCGTGCTGCAACGCCTGGTCGAGCAAACCGGCGAGTGGTGTGGCGACGGCACCTGGCCCGCCGTGGATTGGATCGCGGTGACGGGCGACGTTGCGTTCAGCGGGGGAGGCAAGCCCGGCACCGGGGCCGACGAGTACCCGCAGGCAGCCGAATGGCTTGAGAAGCTGGCGTCCACAGTGGGGCTTGGCCCGGAGCAGGTGTTCCTTGTGCCCGGCAACCACGATGTAAATCGTGAGGTTGAGCGGAACCATTCCGGGATCACTCGGCTGCTGCACTCCGTTCGGGCGGGGAGCGAGAGCCTGGACAAGGTCTTGGCGGAAACCTCGGACCGCAAGATGCTGCTGAGGCGTCAGGCAGCATTTACCTCTTTCGCGGAGAAGTTCGGGCCGGCCGAGAGCCACGCGCGGCCCTACTGGGTGTACCGTGCGACGGCTGCGAGTGGCTTGCGCTATCGCGTCGTGGGACTCAACTCGGCGCTGCTCGCGATGGACGATGAGGACCGCGGCAAGCTGGCGATTGGGCAGGAGCAGTTGGTGAAGTGCCTGGACGCCGACCCGGCCGGATCCGATGAAGTGGTGATCGTGCTCAGCCATCACCCCCTGTTCGGCGGCTGGCTGCGAGATGAAGAGGAAGTGTTCAACTGGTTGCAGCTGCGGGCCCACGCGCATCTGACCGGGCACATCCACCGGGCCGAGTCCCGGCGGATCCAGACAGGCACGGGGGGCGATCTGATTCAGATTGTTGCCGGAGCGAGCCACGGCAAGGAGCGCGCGGCGGCCCCTGAAAAGCACGGCTTCAATCTGGTGAGCATTCGGGACGACGGCCAGGGGCGACTCTCTCTGGAAGTTCGACCCGTCTGCTGGTCGCGCAAGAAGCGATCCTTCGTCGTGGATGTAGACAATGTTCCGCTGAATGAGACCGTTGCGCCTCACAGCATTGCCCTGAATGCCCCATTCAGGACCGGTGCTCCCTCTGCCCCGCGGCCGACCCAAACCAATCCGCGGACGACGGCCGCGTCTGCGATCCCCGGCGACCGGGACGCGGCCGCCGCATCCGAAAAAGCGGCACCCGACTACTCGATCGACACCAAGAAGCTGAGCGAAACCGAGAAGGAGGCGATGGCCGGCAAAGTGCGGGAAGCGATCCGGCGCAAACTCGTCGAGATTCTGAAGGAGGAGCCCGCGCTATATGCTTTTCTCAATCGCAGGCGCCGAGCAGAGTCGGAGAGCGGTCTGGCAGAGCAATTGGTCGCCGGCGATCTGAATGCAACGCTTGGCGGCATGGTCGACGAGCTTGGCGCACTGAGTGCCGAGGCACGCCTGGCTCCCGCCAGAGGCGTCCAGCGCCTCCTGACGCCATTGCTCGGCCTCGCCGCGGATTTCACACTCCTGCACCGGTTCCGGGAACGCTATGACGGCGGCCAGCGCTACTTTCTTCTGAAGAGCTTTCAACAGCACTACTTGGCGCAGTGGTTTGCGGAGATTCTGCAGCGGCCGAGTGCCTCCGAGATCGATGCCGGGGACCGGAAAGTATCGCCCGGAGCCCCCAATGTGGTCGAACTCGGCCTGGAAGCCGGCCCGAGCGCCGAGGCGAAGCGCCTGGATGTCGAGACCTCGCTTTGGAAGCAGATACTTTTGCACGAGGAACAATACTCGCCGGAGCGGCATCGGCAGGAGCTTCTGGG
>JALXCG010000281.1 GCA_026991065.1 Gemmatimonadota bacterium
GCCCCTTCGCGCTGCAGGACGCCCACCAAGAGGAACCCGGCGATTCCGGTAAGCGCATAGGCGACCAGGTAGAAAAGCACCGGCCCAACCGCAGCACTGCCGCCAACAAATGCAACCGCTATGTAACCGGCGTGGGCAACACTTGAATAGGCCAACATTCGCTTGATGCCCATCTGCGGCAGTGCGAAAAGATTCCCAACGATGATCGTGAATCCGCCCAGCAGCACAAACAGGTGTCCCGCCGCGATGTCCGCTCCCAGAACCGAGTCAAAGAGGCGAATCAAGAGCGCAAAACCAGCCGCCTTGGTCGCGGTTGACATGAACGCTGCTATGGGTGCCGGGGCTCCTTGATAGGCATCGGGTGTCCACCAATGGAAGGGCACCAGAGCGACCTTGAACCCCAGACCGACCACAAGAAAAGTGCCCGCGGCCGCCAGCAATGGAGAGAAGCCGTGCGCGGCCACATGGGCCTCGATGCCGCTCAGATAAAACGATCCGGTCGCAACGTACGTGAGTGCCGCACCATAGACCAGGAAAGCACTCGCAAAGGCACCCAACAAAAAGTACTTCAAAGCCCCTTCGCCGGATGCCACCCGCTTCCGGCTGCTTCCGGTGAGCACATAAACAGCGAGCGAATGGATCTCCAAACCAAGCAGGATTGTGATCAACTCGACCCCGTGGGTCATCACCATCACGCCCGCGACGGCGACCAAAACCAATGGGAAATACTCGTATTCCTCCACCCCCTCGCGCTGCAACTGCGCATCGCTGGCCAGAACCACCAAGGCCCCAATCCCCAGATAAAGCACATCCATGATGCGCGCAAGGGCGTCGTTTACGACTGTCCCGCCGAGCAGGAGATCACTGCCAACCGCACCCGATCCCAGGACCGCAACGATCGCGGCCAGCAACGTCATTGCCGCGAGGATGCGGTTCTCCGCAGGCGACTTGAAGCCCTTGACCGTTCCCAAGAGAAGAGTGGCAAGAGAGCCGCCGAAAACTACCCACAACGGAGCCAGTGCATTCAACGCCCCCATGGCTGCCCTCCCTCTCCGTTGAAACTCAGCGCAACGGGCTGCTCCACCGCCATGATGACCTCATCTGTTGTGGTCTGAATCAAGTTCACAAACGGGGATGGGTAGATGCCAATCCAGAACATCAGCACCAGCAAAGGCGCCAGGATCCAGCCCTCTCTCCCCAGTAACTCTTTTGTTTTCCGCAAGTGTTCATGCCGCACCGGCCCCAACATGGCGCGTTGGTACATCCGCAGCATGTAGACCGCGGAGAGGACCACGCCGGAAGTTCCAATCACGGCGAAAAGCGGGCTGGTCCGCATGGCCCCGACCAAGATGAGGAACTCGCCGACAAATCCATTGAGCCAGGGAAGACCGATGGATGAGAGCGTAACGACCAAGAGATAGAAAGCGAGCAACGGAACCACGCCGGCCAGCCCCCCCATCGCCCCAAGATCGCGTGTGTGCAGGCGCTCATAGACCATTCCCACCATGAGGAAAAGCGCGCCGGTCGAGATTCCATGGTTCACCATTTGCAGAATCGCACCGGAGACCGACTGCTGGTTCAGAGCGAATATCCCCAATACGACAAAGCCGAGGTGGCTGATCGAACTGTAGGCGACGAGTTTCTTCAGATCATCCTGGGCCAGTGCCAAAAGCGCCCCATAGACAATACCAATCACGCCGAGCAGCATGCCGAAGGGAGCAAATGCAGTCGTCGCAGCCGGAAAGAGCGGCAAAAGAAAACGGACAAAACCGTAGGTCCCCATCTTCAGCAATACGCCGGCCAGCATCACACTGCCGGCGGTCGGCGCCTGCACATGTGCGTCCGGCAGCCAGGTGTGAAACGGAACGACCGGCACCTTGATTGCGAACGCAACGAAGAAGGCGGCAAAGAGCCAGCCCTGCGCCCCCGCCGGAACACCCCAAGCGAGCAACTCAGGTAGATCGGTCGTGAAGTGACCAGTGGCCTGCGCATGCATCACGGTCAAGGCGACAATGGCGACCAGCATAAAGAGCGAGCCCACCATGGTAAAAAGGAAGAACTTCACCGCGGCGTAGATGCGCGCCTCGCCACCCCATATCCCGATCAGCAGGGCCATCGGCACCAGCATGATCTCCCAGAACACATAGAAGAGAACCAAATCCAGAGCGATGAACACCCCAAGCAGCGCGGCTTCGAGAAAGAGCAGGAACGCATAGAATTCGGGAACACGGTCACGGATCATGCTCTTGGATGCGTGCATTGCCAAGGGGGTGATCAGCCCGGTGAGCAGCATCATGATCATCGACATGCCATCCACGCCGACATGGTAGCCAACGCCCCACTGCGGGATCCAGGCGGCTTGCTCTACCAGGTGAAACCCTGGCGATCCAACCGGGAATGCGGCATAAGCCGCCAGCACCAGTAGACCGGTAACCCAGGTTGCCCCCAACGCAACACGCCGAGCCAGATTCGGCAATGCCGAGAGAGCCAGTGTGGCAATCCCGCCGATCATCGGCAGGACAATGAGCGCGCTCAGAATCGGAAAGTTCTGCATTGTTAGGACCCTCCCCCAACCAGCACGTAGGCCAGGGTTGCCACGACCCCGATAGCCATCGAGAGGATGTAAGTGGGGATCCGTCCACTCTGCTCGACACTCATCGCGCCCCCAATGTTCCCAACCAGTCGGGCCAATCCGTTGACCGCACCGTCGATCAATCCCTTATCCAGAACCCGCAGGAGCAAGCGTGAGCCACGCATCACTGGTTGCACCACCAACCACTCGTAGATCTCGTCGACATACCACTTATTGAGCAGAACTCGATGGAAGCGGGCGAAGCGCTCATAAAGTGCGTCCCGCGGGACACCATCGCGCTTTCTGTAGGTCGCATGAGCCAACCAGACTCCGGAGAGAGAAACCGCCGCCGAAAGCAGCAGAAGCGCATTGTGCGACATCCCCCCCTCATGCCCCGCGCCCAGTTCGGCATGACCGCCGGCCGCATGAGCGCCCTCGAGAAAACCGGGAACGTTGAAGAACCCGCCGATCAACGCCAATGTTCCAAGCACCAACAAGGGCGTGGTCATCGTTGCCGGCGACTCGTGTGGGTGGGCATTGCGAGCCCGCAATTCGCCTTCAAAGGTGAGGAAATAGAGTCGAAAAGTGTAAAAAGCCGTGAGGAATGCGGTAAACAGGCCCACCACGAAGAGCAGCGTGTGCCCGCCGTGGAGCGCGGCGCCGAGGATTTCATCCTTGGACCAGAAGCCGGCAAAAGGCGGCACACCGGCCAGGGCGAACGATGCGACCAGAAATGTCAGGGAGGTCTGCGGCAGATAGCGGCGCAGCCCACCCATCTGGCGGATGTCCTGTTCCTCGTGCATCGCGTGAATCACCGATCCTGCTCCCAAGAAGAGACAGGCCTTGAAGAACGCGTGAGTTACCAGGTGAAACATGGCGGCACCGAAGGCCCCTACGCCAACCCCCAGTACCATGTAACCAAGTTGGCTCACGGTGGAGTAGGCCAGCACCTTCTTGATGTCATTCTGTACCAGCCCGATGGTCGCCGCCAGCAGTGCCGTGGCACAGCCAATGACGGCAACTGTCTGCATCGCCACGGCGGATCCAAGAAAAAGCGGCGCCGAGCGCACCATCATGTAAACGCCGGCCGTCACCATCGTGGCGGCGTGGATCAAGGCAGAAACCGGGGTCGGACCCTCCATGGCGTCCGGCAGCCAGATATAAAGCGGCACCTGCGCTGACTTGCCGGTCGCCCCGACGAAGAGAAGAAGCGGTATTGCAGTTGCCATGGCAAGCGGCAGCCGTGACTGCAGCGCTCCGATCTCGGCGATATTAAGGGTTCCGAGATTCACAAAAAGCAGCATCAGCGCCAAACTGAATCCAAAATCACCCACGCGATTGACGATGAAAGCCTTCTTACCGGCGTTCGCTGCTGAATCCCGCTCGAACCAGAACCCAATCAGAAGGTAACTGGCCAATCCCACAGCTTCCCAGAAGACAAAAAGAAGGAGATAGTTGCCGGCCAAGACCAACATGGTCATCGAGAAGACAAAGAAATTCAAATAGGCAAAGAACCGTGGGTACCGCGGATCTCCGTGCATGTAACCAACGCTGTAGATGTGGATCAGTGTCGAGATCCCCGTTACTACCATCAACATGACCGCTGTTAGCCGGTCCGCCACAAGGTAAATCGAAGTCTGAAACGACCCGGCCACAATCCAGGGAAAAAGATCTGCCGAAAGTTCCGCGCCACCCCAGACCTTGGCAAAGACCGCGCAACTTGCCAAGAAACTCATGAGCACCGCGACAATCGCGGGCAGATGGGCATCTTCGCCCAATTGCCGGCTGGCGAAGCCAATGAACAAAACCCCACCAAGCGGGAAAAGCGGTATCAGCGGCAGCAAGAGATCCACGTCGCAAGCCCTTTCCGAGTCAACCTCGCAAGAAGTTGATCGCGCCGACGTCCAGTGTGCCGCGCGTGCGATGAGTGAGCACGATGAGCGCCAGCCCGACGGCAACTTCCGCCCCCGCCAGAGCCAAAACAAAGAGCATCGCGGCAGGTGCTTCCGCGCCCCCGTGCAGCCGCGCTCCCGTCAGCAGAACCAAGTTGCCCGCGTTCAGCATCAGTTCCACCCCCATGAAAAGGTGTAGCGCGTTCCGCCGCGTCATCACGACCAGGGCACCCAAGGCAAAAAGCAAGGCACTGAGAACGAGATACCATGCGAGTGGAATCATGACTCTTCTCCTCGTCGTGCCAGCACCACGACACCCACCATTGCTACCAACAGCAAGACCGACACCAACTCGAAGGGGAACAGATCGGCAGAGAAAATCTGCTCGGCGATTGCTCTCAGGTCCGCGCTTGATCCCGCCGCAGCCGCTGAGGAGAGATCCGCGCGCAATGCAACGTTCGCCAGCAGACCGAACAGAAGCGCCGCCACCAGCAGCGCAACCCCAAACACCGGTCGATTGCGATGGAGGGGACCATGCTCTTCCGAACGCCTCACAAACATCGTGACAAAAAGGAAAAGAACCATGATCGCGCCGGCGTACACGATCACCTGGAGTGCCGCAATCACCGGCGCAACCAACTGCAGATAGAGGCCCGCCAAAGCCACCATCGTCATAACCAAAGCCAGCGCTCCATCAATGGGATCCCGCCGTAGCAGGAGCATTCCTGCGCCAAGAAGCGCAATCACAGAAAGCAGCAGAAAGAGCAATTGAGGAACCATCGCTAGCGCCCCAGAAAGAGTAGAGAGGAGAGATTCGCAACCTGCTCGACCGCCCCCCAGGGAATACCGAAAACCAAGGTCACCGCCGCCAGTGTGACAGTCAGCCCGGTCGCCAATTGCGGGAAACGCCCTCTGGGTGCTGCATCCGGAACAGCGCCGAAGACCATCGCCTTTGCAACCCTGAAATAGTAGTACAGCGCGATGACTGAGTTAATCGCGCCGATCCCCGCCAACCACCAGTTGTGCTGCCGGATGACTTCGGCGAAAACATAGTACTTCCCAAGAAACCCGACCGATGGTGGCAATCCGGTCAATGAGTAAAGGAAAATGACCATGGCGCCGGTCAGCCACGGCGCTTCTCCAGCAATGCCGCTGTAGTCGGCAAGATCTACTGAGCCGGTCCGCTCCTGAATGGCAATAACCACCAGAAACGCCCCGAGGTTCATGATCAGGTAGGCAAGCATATAGACATTGATTGCATGAACACCCGCCGGGGAGAGCGCCGACACGGCCATCAGAACAAACCCGACATGGGCGATGGAGCTATAGGCCAGCAGACGTTTCATGTTTGTCTGCCGAACCGCGCCGAGATTCCCGATGGTCATGGTTCCCGCCGCCAGAATCCCCACCAGCAATGGCCAGTCGAGCCCCCCCAGGAAGGTCCAAAAACCCTCGCCGGTACTCGGATTGCTCAGCAAGGTGATGAGAAAGCGAGTCAAGATCGCGAAACCGGCGGCCTTCGGCGCAACCGTGAAAAACGCGGTTACGGGAGTGGGCGCCCCCTCGTACACATCCGGCGCCCAGAAATGGAAGGGAACGCACGCAATCTTGAAGCCAAGCCCCCCGATCACCATGACCAGAGCGAGGAAAAGGGTCAATGGATGCGGATTGCCGGCATAGAGGATTTGGTTTGCTTCCACCAATGAAGTGGTGCCGGTCAAGCCGTAGATATAGGACAGGCCGAAGATCATTACTGCGGCGGACACCGATCCATAGAGCACATATTTCAACGACGCCTCTACCGACCGCCGATCGCTCCGTCCAAAGCCAGCCATGACATAGGATGCGAGACTGACAAACTCGATGCTGATCACCATTGACACCAGGTTGGTAGCCCGGGCAACCAGCATCATTCCCAGCACCGAACCCAGGGCCAGAGTGTAGTACTCCGCACGATCCTTCGGCTTGATCTCGTGGCTCATCATCGTGGCGAAAACAAAAAGAACCGTCGCCAGGAGAAAGATCACACCAAAGAAACTGGCGAACGGATCCGCGGCCAACATCGTGTCGAAGAGGGCTCGCGGCTCCTTCCAGAACCCGGCAACGCTCGCCAAGAGGGCGGCCCCCACACCCCCCAAGACCACGACCTCGACCGGCCCCTGACGCTTCGCCCGACCTCGCAGAAAGATCAGGTCGAGCAACAGAATCAGGACAATCGTCACGGTCACCAAC
>JALXCG010000282.1 GCA_026991065.1 Gemmatimonadota bacterium
CAGAATTGGTCGGTCAGCCCTACGTGAAGGAGAGTGAAGCCGGTTTCTACTTCAGGGTCATTGCAGACCACATCCGTTCCGCCTCCTTCCTCATCTGCGACAATGTTTTTCCCTCCAACGAATGGCGCGGCTATGTTCTGCGCAGGATTCTGCGGAGAGCGATCAGTCACGGTTTCTTTTTGGGCATGCGGGAACCCGGGCTCCACTCCCTGGTTCGGTCCGTGGTGGATTCCATGGGCGAGGCCTATCCAGAGCTTGCGGACCGGGCGGAACATGTGGAGCGGGTGATCCGGGCAGAGGAGGAAAGCTTCGGACGCACGCTGGATCGCGGGATTTCCAACCTTGAACGCTGGCTGAGTCAGACATCCGAGCGGGTGCTGGATGGCGCGACTGCGTTCCGCCTCTCCGATACCGATGGTCTTCCGGTGGATGTGATTCAAGAGATCGCCGAAAAGCACCACATCTCTGTTGATATGGATGGGTTCGAAAAGCACTTGGAGAAACAGCGCAGTCGCTCAAGGGCCAATGCCAAGCTCGCGGCCAAATCGATGGAGTCTTACACCTGGAACGAACTCGAGAGTGGCGAGGGATCACAGTTTGTCGGCTATGACCAGTTGGAGTGTGAGACACACTTGCTCCGCTGGCGACAAGAAGGCGATAAGACTTGGGTGGTGCTGGCAGCGACGCCCTTCTACGCCGAGTCCGGCGGCCAGGTTGGCGATACCGGTGAGATCATGGGTGCTACTTGGACACTCGCCGTCGACGAGACCTTCTATATCGAGCACATGATTGTTCACAGCGGTACGTTGCAAAAGGGCTCCATGCCTACATCTGCGGAGGTCGTCACGGCCCGCGTCGATGCACTTCGCCGCGGCGATATTGAACGCAATCACACGGCTACCCATCTGCTTCAGGCGGCGCTTCGAAGTGTCTTGGGCGATCATGTTCACCAAGCAGGCTCGCTGGTTGCTGCAGACCGTTTGCGCTTCGACTTCTCCCACTACGCTGCTCTCACGCGGGAGGAGATCGATGCTGTTGAGGAGATGATCAACAATCATGTTCTCCTGGGGCACCCGGTGCAGCCAGACTCCATGACTTACTCCGCGGCGGTTGAAAGTGGCGCAACCGCACTCTTCGGCGAGAAGTATGGTGACGTGGTGCGCGTCCTGCGCATTGGGAATGGCGTGAGCACGGAACTTTGTGGTGGAACACATTGCCAAACAACTGCGCAAATTGGACCCTTCATCATCGTGTCTGAAGGCGGCATTGCTGCTGGTGTGCGGCGGGTCGAAGCCCTGACCGGGAGAGGAGCCATCGACTACCTGCGAAAATGTCGAACTCAGGCAGAGTCAGCGTGCGCGCTGTTGAAGGTGGAGACGGATCGCCTTTCCGAGTCTGTGGCCACGATCATGGCCGACAGCAAGAGACAACGCAAAGAGATCGAAGCGCTGCAGGTTGAATTGGCCGCGAAGGACTCTTCCGGGGCATTGCAGAACGACCACTGGAACGGTCTGGACTTCGTTACGGGTGTTGTGGATGGGTTCTCATCGGTTCCTGCTTTTCGCGAGTTTGTCGACCGGGAGCGGCAACAACGATCCGGAACCATTGGCACGGTCATTGACGGAAAGCCGGTTGTGATCTCTTTTGTCAGCGATGCAGGTATTCGAGCTGGTCTGAATGCGGGACCGCTCGCCAAGAAACTGGGAAAGATCATGGGCGGAGGCGGTGGTGGTAAACCTCACATGGCTCAGTCTGGTGGCAAAGATGCCACGCGAGTCATGGAGGCCGTGGAAACATCCCGGGCAACTTGGCGCGAAGATGCGGAGTCTTTGCAGTGAACAGCGAAAGACCAAACGGACGCCGGCTGGGACCGCGACTACAAGAAGGAGGCGGGGGAGTTCTACTGCTAAT
>JALXCG010000283.1 GCA_026991065.1 Gemmatimonadota bacterium
CCGATCTGGAGCCCGGCGTCCAGTTCTGCTCCTCCGTTCTCTTTGTCGATGATGAGCCATACCAGCAGCTGGAGGTTCCGATTCGAGTCAGAACGCCGTTTGTGGTCGAAGCGGATGGCGCGCTTCCGGAAACCGTCAATCCGGGCGAGGATGCGGTCTGGAACCTCGTGCTGCGCAATGTGTCCCCTTATGAATACCAAGCGCAGTTCTGGGTCGATGCCGATCTGACCAATGGACTCCCCGCGCCCAACAATCCGCTGGTTCAACCGCTGGAACTGCTGCTCGGGGCCAATTACGGTCTGCCGCTCACGGTGCACACCGTGGTGCCCGCGGAGACGCCGATCGGGGGGCCCTACCGGATCCACAATCGGCTGGGGAAATCGCTGGAAGAGCCGTGGGCGGAGTATGCCTTCGATGTCGGCGTAGTCCCCCCGGAACGCGCCGCAGAATAGGCCAGACAATACGCGGAGTCCCGGCGCGGAAGTGAGGGCGCGGGGCGGGGGATTCAGCCGGCGCGCGACCGACGCCGGTCCATCCGCGCCGCGCTATTGCGGCGCTTCAGGCCACAGCCGGCTGGCGTCTTTCAATACCGCCAGCCCGATCCGCTCGCGGCCGAAGCGCCGACCGTCGCGGGCGTTGTAGTAGAGTCGAAGCGATCGACCGACCCGCTTGAGATCTACCTGGTAGACCTGAGCACGGCGCCAGTGCGGCGTGCCGCCGCTGGGGGCGAGGATCGGGTTGTCCGGGTGCGCTTCCCAGCGCAGGCCGTCGGGCGAGCGCAGCAACCCGACGGCTGATGTGGACTGCCCACTGCGATTCCGGTAGATGCGGTTCTGGAAGCCGACGTAGTGGCCGGGTATGAACCCTTTGTAAACCTTGATCGCGCCGGCTCCGGCGACACTGCGCAGGGCCTGCGACGGCTCCGGTTCCGGACCGAAGAGCGGGGTTCCGTGCTTGACCCAGGGCCCGCCGGGGGCCGGTGCCCAGGCGCGCGAGATGTGGCGCGGCTCCCACAGACTCATATCCTTCAGGTAGACTTGGTCCGCGGAGTAGTAAAGCCAGAATCCGCTCTCCGGTGCGACGAGAACACAGGGGTTGGAGACGTGCCTGCCCTCCCACGGCAAGTCGGGGCGCAGCACCGTCCGCGGCCGACTCCAATGCAGCAGATCGCGGCTGCTGCGCAGGAGCAACCGGGAGCTGCGGAAAAACCGGTGAAAGCGCTGGAAGTAAAGGTGGAAACAAGCCTCTCCGGGCAGGATCCAGGGGCGGATCCCGAAGCGATCGGTCCGCTGGAGCAGTCGCCAGCGCACGCCGTCCACACTGTGGTATTGATAGATCCCCAGTAGGTTGTTGCAGAAGAGGTGCCAGCGGCGGTCCGGAGTCTGCTCGGGCGCGAGCAGCGTGGGGTCGCCGGCCAGCCAGTTCCACCAACGGGGTTCGATCAGCGGGTTGGCGGGGTGGTCGATCCAGTCCATGCCCAAGTATAGACCGAAACCGGTCTCACCCCGCCCGCGGCGGTTGCGGAAGACGCCCGATATGGGCCTGGCGCCCGGATCCCGCCTGCCGCATCCTTGCCAATACCTAGAGAGGCGATGTATAATGGGTCTAGGTATTGCCCAGGAGATTCGATTGTCCCTCTCCAAAGAGCTGATCGCCGCCACCACCACCCCGCTGCTGCTTTCCTTGCTGGATGGCGAGGAACTGTATGGCTACGCCCTGATCAAGCGCGTGCGCGCACTCTCGGCGGAGCGGATCGCCTGGTCGGAGGGAATGCTCTACCCGGTGCTGCGGCGGCTCGAAACACAGGGCCTGATCGCTTCCCGGTGGCAGCGGGCAGAGAGTGGTCGCCGGCGTCGCTACTACCGGCTGCGTAAGGCGGGGCGAGAGGAACTGGCACGGCAGCAGGAGCA
>JALXCG010000284.1 GCA_026991065.1 Gemmatimonadota bacterium
TCTGCAGTCGATCGCCGCGGATATCGACTGGAGCGCGTCGCCGCAGGCGATCATGAGCGAGTATCCGCGTTTGCATCTGTCGAACGAGGGGCGCTTCGGGTTGGAGAATGGGTTCCTCGACGAGGGGGATGGGGTGCCCGATTTCCAGGGGCCGCCACCGCCGGCCGCGCCGAAGCTGAAGGTGGAGAAGCCGGATGCGACATCGATTCGCCTGAAATGGGGGCGGGTGTCGGAGGAGTTTGTCGATGCGTTTATCCCCGATCGGCGCCGGCAGCACGATTTTCAGGGTTACCGCATCTATATGAGCCGCAGCGGGGCGGGGTCTGATTTCACCATGCTCAAGGATCTCGATCTGGCGGTTGTGCCGGAGCGGGCGGAGGATGGGTCGCTGGTTCTCGATGGTTCCGGGCGCGCGGTGGTGTTCCCCGACACGATCGGGCGCAACACCGGGTTTGGGGCGATTCGCAACACCGATGCGGATTCCACTGAATATGCTTATAGTTGGACGATTCAGCCGCTGGTGTCGAACTGGCCGCTCTATGTTGCGGTTACGGCGTATGACAACGGTTACCCGCCGGCGCGGCTGGAGTCGCTGGAGTCGAGCGTTTTCGCCAATGCGGTGCAGGTGACGCCGTCCACTCCGGTGGGTGGCGAGGGGCCGGAGCTGCCGGTGATGGTGGTGCCCAATCCTTACAAGATCACCGCCGACTACTCGAAAAGCGGCTGGGAGGTTTCGCAGCAGTGGAACGAGTTTGATCGGCGGCTTGATTTTACCAATCTGAAGGGGCCGGGAACGGTGCGGATCTTCACGTTGGCCGGTGATTTGGTGAAGAAACTCGTGCTCGAGGAAGACGACAGCCGCATCTCCTGGGATCTGATCTCCCGCAACGGTCAGGCGGTGGTCAGTGGGATCTATCTGTTTACGGTTGATTATGACAACGGGCACGCTTCCGAGTTGGGCAAGTTCGTCATTGTGAAATAGGTTTGCATTGACAGGCCGACACCGCCACTTCTAACATCTTTTGGCTCGCGCTTTGTGCGCAGAGTGCAATGTCCCGCCGACACATGGACGCTACGGAGAGGAATCCATGTCCTCCAATTTCTGGTTTCGAATCGCTTCTCTAGGTCTCGCGAGTGCGCTGGTATTCAGCGCCGGTTGCGGCAATGACGACGACAATGCCGCGCCACCGGCGGGTCCCGACGCTCCTGATCCAGTGCCCAATACGGCGCTGAGTGCCTTTGCCGACGTGGTGAATGCCATTGAGGCGGAGTACTACCTCGATGCGGACGGCGACCCGGTCGTCGTGGGGGAGGACACGACGTCGATCGACAACGTGCTTTTGGTGCATGCCGCGGGCAGCACCTCCGACGATGTGGCGGGTGCGGACGTCGATTACCTCTCCAGTTGGTTCTACGTTCTCGTGGACACGACGCGCCAGGTCACGGAGGCCGGGTTCTCCGGTCCGGCGAAGTATGTTGCCTCCGTGGATCGCTACGGAGAGGTGACGTTGGCGCGCGAGCCCTGGCGCGCAGACTCGGCGGACGAAGTCAATGGCGGTGTCATTCTTCCGATCATGAATTGGGACGTTGACTCCGAGGACGCGCTGAACCAGGTCTGGGCAGATTCTCTCAGCAACGCCTCCCTGGAAGTCGCGCGTCTCGACTCGATTCTTTCGGCGGACTCCTATGTCGCGCGGCGGGACACGCTCTACGATCGCTCGCCGCTGGTCTACGGCGTTTCGCCGGTCGGTTTTGTTCAGCGGTTGGAGGCGGGAACCGAGAACGACCGCTACCACGTCGACGTGGATCTGGAATCGGGGCCGGTCAGCAGCACCGACTACGCCATTGGCCACTCTCTTGATGCCCACGCATCCCATCTGCTGCACAAGGTGGACCCGACCG
>JALXCG010000285.1 GCA_026991065.1 Gemmatimonadota bacterium
CGCTGAGTCCGCGGGAAGGCTGGTTGCCTTTCACGGACTTAGCAACGCAGAGATCGGAGCAGGGACGGATGCGGGGCGAAGTGAAGACAATGTGCGACAGGCTCCTGGCCGCCACAGCTTGAGTTGCGGCGGGACGGCCTGGATCTCTCACATGCTCTGCCGCGCCGCCTGATGCGACAGTACCGATGGCACCATCGAAGCGTCCACTTGCGCGACGAAACGCTGCCGCGCCTCCGCGCCGGTTCCTCCACTACCTGGTCGGCACAAGCATCTGCGACGGTTCGCAACAAAGTTTTATGAGAAGTTCTGGCCGGGATCCGTTCTACCTACCAAAAAAACAGTCATATTCGCAGGATGCGCCTTGCGCCAAACCGGGCATCACCAACCCTGCCATGCTCGACCTGGACCAGCCGCATCCGCTCTCTTCTATCAGGCTTGATCGT
Source organism: Gemmatimonadota bacterium (assembly GCA_026991065.1). Lineage (GTDB taxonomy): Bacteria > JALXCG01. The sequence continues at coordinate 444 of JALXCG010000285.1, forward strand.
CCTCCAACTCGCTACCAAGAACTCCCGCGGGACAATTCCCAATCTTTATAGGTTCCACCTAGCAAGTGACCTTGCTTATTCACGGTGAAGAACATAGTCCCCGGCTGGCCCATAGGCAAGGGAAAAATACTTCGGTGACCGCCCACCACCAGATCCGGGCACGGACCGGACACCGTTCATCGCGCGCATACTGGAGTCTTCTGGAGATGGGAGAACAGGCGGTGGCTTCGCGTTGACCCCAGTTTCCTCGGCCGCCGGAAGCATGCGCGAGCCTGCGCCCCGGGGCGCCCGCGGAGGAAGCGGGTTCGGTGAGATGGGGCGCGGGTCCAATAGAGTGTTGCTGCCGGCGGGGCGCGCTGGGGGGCGCGGAGAACATCGGCGGTGCAGCAAAAAAAAGATGTTGCGAGGGAGGAGCGCGGGGCGGTTCGTTGTCACTTCCGGAATGCGGCCAGAGCGGACTCCAGGGCAGCTTTGAAGGCGCTCGGATCATCCGGGGTGAAGAGAATCCGACGCAGCACGCCGGTGCGCTTGTCCAACTCGACATGTTCGCAGAAATTGGCCCAGTCGAGCTTGAGCGCGGGGCGGAAGTTCTTGAGGCGGAGATCACCGTGCAGGAGACCGACCAGGTCCGAGCGGCGGATCGAGACCGTTTCGATCTCGGTGAAGGGGATGGTGAGAGTGCCGAGGTGGGTGCGGAACTCCAGGTGATCGCGGTAGATGCGGTATTCCTGCCAGAGGCTCTTGACCGTGCTGGTGGATCGATGGTGGGGAATTTCACTCATGGGAGACCCTCGGGTGAAGCGGTGAGAAGGGGCGTCGTTGACTCTATTCTGGGTTACATTCTATGTACAGCTTCTATTCACGGCTTGCGCGGGGCCTTCAGCCGCCAGCAACGGCATCCCGTCGGCGCCGGCGGCGCCGGTCAGAACCTGCGCAGGAGTTCCGCAAAAGGGGGTCTATCATGACCTTACGCGACTATCCCGGGATCCTGTCGAGCGCCATCCTGCTTTCGGCGGGGCCGCTTTTTGCTGCTTCCATCTATGTTCCGGATGATTACGCACAGATTCAGGCGGCGCTGGACGCGGCGGTGGAGGGTGACACGGTCTGGGTGCGGCCGGGGACGTATGCTGAGTTCGATCTGTCGTTCGGCGGCAAAGGGGTGACTCTTACGTCGCTGGCGCCGGAGGACCCGGCGGTGGTGGAGGCGACGGTGGTGGATCCGGGCGGGCTGGGGCGCGGGTTCCGTTTTGGTTCGGGAGAGGGGCTGAACACGCGGCTGCTGGGGCTGACGATTCGCGGCGGGATGGCGCCGGGAGAGGAGATCGGCGGGGGGATTCTGTGCGATCACAGCGCCCCGGTGTTGCGCAATCTGCGCCTGGTGAGCAACCAGGCTTACAATGGCGGCGGAGTGGCCTGCCGGGGGGCGGCGCCGTGGATCGAGGGGGTGCGCTGGGA
>JALXCG010000286.1 GCA_026991065.1 Gemmatimonadota bacterium
ATTCTGATCTGGTGGCCGCTGAAGATGGTGGGCGCGTTCATCGGGCTGCTGCTTTTCGCCCTGCTCCTGCCGGTGCAGTTGCTGGCGGTGGGGCTGGGGGTGTTCGGCGTCGTGGTGGCGCTGCTGCTGGGGCTGGCGCTGCCGCTCCTGCCGGTGATCGCGCTCGGCGTGATTGTGGGGCTGGTGCTGCGCCACCGCAACGATGTGCGCGTGGTCGGTTAGCGACGCGACTGCAGATAGGTGTTAACGCGCTCCAGTTCGGCGCGCAGCAGATCCACCTGCACGGCGTCCAGGTCGCCGGCAACACACTCCTCTTCGGCGCTGCGGGCGATGGTCGAGAGCGAATTCGCCCCGACGCTGCTGCTGGCTCCTTTAAGAGGGTGCGCTTCGCGGCGTGCTGCCGGGGCATCCCCGGCGGCGATCGCGGTGATCAGTGCTTCCAGTCGTTCGCGACCGTCGGTGACCAGCAACTCGAGGAGATCGATCTCCAGCTCTTCCAGGCCGCCCGCTGCTTCGCGGAGACGCGCTTCATCAACAACTTCTGTAGTTTCCACCCATGATCCTCCAGGGGCCGCGGGGCCGAAGAGTGCGCACGTCCGATTTTGTCGCGACCACGGCCCTTGCTCATTTTGAATGATCGGCCGACGCGGGACAGAACTCCAGCGTTGTCTGGTTTTCCACCGGCCGGGGCGGATGCGGCATGGATGGCGAACCGCTGGCGCAGGGCCCAACCCCACACCGCGATCGAACCCGGCGGTCATGGTAATCTGTTCGGGCGACGGCATTGCCGGTCGCTTTCGATTCTCCCGCATCACGTTTTGCCTGAAGAAAAGAACACCATGGCTGGTTATTTTCGCTATCCCACCCTGCACGGTGACACCCTGGTCTTTGTTGCCGAAGATGATCTCTGGAGCGTGGCCGCCACCGGGGGCATGGCCCGCCGTCTGACGAGCAGTCCGGGGCGCCTGGAGCGACCGCGCTTCTCGCCGGATGGCAGCCGCCTGGCTTTTGCCGGGCGTGACGAGGGGCCGCTGGAGATCTACACCATGGCGGCGGCGGGCGGGCCGGCGCGGCGCTTGACTTACTGCGGCGGCTGTTTGCCGGCAGGCTGGACGCGCGATGGGGAGCGGGTGCTCTTCGCCACCAGCCAGGGGATGCCTTTTGCCGGTCTGGCGGAGCGGCGGGCGGTGGATTACCGCGGCGGGCACGCGACGCCGTTCGGGGTGGGGCACGCCCACGCCATCTCGTTCGGTCCGCGGGGCGGGGTGATCATCGCCCGCAACGGGGTCGACGCCGCGCGCTGGAAGCGCTATCGGGGCGGCACCGGGGGGCGCTTCTGGATCGATCCGGCGGGCAGCGGTGAGTTCCGGCCGCTGCTGGAGGAGCTGCCCAATCCCGGCTGGCCGATGTGGATCGGCGAGCGAATCTATTTCGTCTCGGATCACGAGGGGATCGGCAATCTCTACTCGGCGCGGCTGGATGGCGGGGATCTGCGGCGCCATACCGACCACCAGGAGTTCTACGCGCGCAACCCGACCACCGACGGGGAGCGGATCGTCTACCACGCCGGCGGCAAGCTCTTTCTCTTCACCTGCGAGGAGGATGCGACGCGGGAGGTTGCGTTGCGGATTCAGAGTTCGCGCCCGGAACTGAACCGGCGTTTTGTGCCTGCGGGAGAGTTTCTGGAGCATGCGGCGCTGCATCCCGAGAGCCACTCACTGGCGATCACGACGCGCGGCAAGGTTTTCACGTTTGGCGCCTGGGAGGGAGCTGTCACGCAGCATGGCGAGGCGCAGGGGGTGCGCTACCGGGAGGCGCAGTGGAGCGGAGATGGGCGCCACCTGGTGATGATCGCGGACCACGGGGCGGAGGAGCGGATCGAGATCCACGCGCTCGAC
>JALXCG010000287.1 GCA_026991065.1 Gemmatimonadota bacterium
AAGGAATCGTATTTAACACTTGGGCTTAGTTTAAACAGGGCAAACATTCTCAAATGAGATTATTTTGTCATGATTTTTGCTAAAAATCACGCCAAAATGAGATTCAATATTAAATCCTATACCCAAAGCTGAAGCTATGGGCAATGGGGCTGAAGATGTCGACTTGAGTCAAGTTTAAACATCCAAGTTGACACCTTCTTGACAAAGCCTTTTCAGGAGGCTTTGTCCTTGAAGTTATCACCTTGTTTTACCTTATCAGGGTGGCATAGCCTTTTAACTCGACTAAATCACCTCTGGGTTCTTTGTATTTGACCATCACGAGATAGACGCCATTGGGCATGGGTTCACCTACATTATTTTTAGTACCATTCCAGCCTTCCTCGGGGTCGGTAGTTTGGAAAATCAACTCGCCCCATCTATTCCAAATCAACATCTCAAAATTGGTTGCGCCATCTAATATTCCTACTCCAAAATATTCATCATTGGTAGAATCAAAATTAGGGGTAAAGGCATTCGGTAAAAAATATCGAACTTCCGGAATAATATCCAAAATCTTAATTAATGTATCCTTGCAACCATCTAGGTGGGTAACTATTTGCATCACCTGCACCATCCCGGTATCCTGATAAACATGTGTGGGATTCCACTGGGAAGAAAAATCGCCATCCCCAAAATCCCAATAGATGCCCGCTCCTCTCATGGACTCATCTATAAAATCAACGCTAGGCAATAGACTACTCGGCTGGTCAGGCGAATAATCGAAGCCGGCAATGGGGGACTCCACTACCTCTATCAAATCATTAAACGTGGTATCCGTCGTGCAACCAATGGGCGAGGTAATATCTACCGAAACCGTATAGATGCCCGTCTCGGTAAAAGTGTGCCAAGGACTAATCTCCGAACTCCCCTCCAGCCCATCTCCAAAATCCCAATTCAAATCATAGGTTTCATCTATTGGGAAGGAAAGGTTATCAAAGAAAATATCTGCAGGCGCACAGCCTCTAAAAGTGCTTGGCGCAACGACAATCAAATTGGGAACCGGGAAATACTCAATTGTACGTGTGATTGCTTCTCGGCAATCGTTGGTATCTCGCACAGCCAATGTCACCGGAATATTTCCCGGATGCTGGTATATGTGACTCGGATTTCGCACTTCGCTAATGGTTGCATCACCAAAGGACCACAGCCAGTCTGTCATACAGCAACTACCGGTGGAAGATAAATCTGTAAATTGAACCGGCCCGGCAATACAGGTATCATATTCAAATGAGAAATCAGCGGTAATATCCGGAAAAACATTCACATGAATATAAGCAGTATCAGAGCAATCCCCTAAGCCCGGATTGAGATACAACACCCCTTCATAAGTACCAATACCGGGAAAAGTAACGGTCGGATTCCAATCAGGACTGTAATTTCCGGAGCCGGACAGTACCAACATTTCTCCATCCAAATCAAACTCCCAACGGAAGGCATCAATGAACTGTGCCTGATAACTTTGGTTGGTAATATGGATCGTAGCATTCCCACATGAATTAAGTACAAATTCCTGTCCATTAATAACGGCATCTTCATCAATATCCGCAATGACTTGTGGATCACAACTGGCGACATTGAATTGAAAGTCTCTATAAATCCTGCTCAATAAAACACCATTCCGGTACTCGGACACACATACACCAACCACAAATTGTCCTATATCAGTAGGCGTTCCGGAAATTACTCCCGTAGAAGAGTTGATATTTACTGCCGGCGAGCCTCCCATTGGGAAGAGTGGCGTATAATTCGGCGCAATAAATTGTACATTTCCGTAAGGTGGCGGGCAAGCAGGACTGGGCTGCGCTCCGATACAGGTATTTAAAAGTGTCGCATCGGTATTATTACCACCACCGGTATAC
>JALXCG010000288.1 GCA_026991065.1 Gemmatimonadota bacterium
TACGGGATCCGCCACCAGGTCGGGCGTTGCGCGGAGACGGGCGGTTTTCGGCTGATCTACGATGCGTCGGGCGATCGGACGCTGGATCTGCTCGGGATCGCGGATCCGATCGGGCCGCTGGAGTCGCTGCCGGAGGATTGCCGGGCGGTGGTTTTTGGGCCGATTCTGGGCGAGTGCGGGGTGGAGCATATGCGCGCGGTGGCGGCGGCGAGCGATGCGCTGCGGGTGCTCGATGTGCAGGGGCTGATGCGCGAGCTGGATGGCAAGCGCGTGGTGCGGGTGACCGGGCCGGCGGTGGATGAGGGGATCTCGCTGAGCCACATCGCCAAGCCCAACGAGCATGAGTCCGAGATCATTACCGGGCGCAATGCGCGGCAGGAGCCGGAGCGCTCGGTGCGTGAGATCCATGCCCGCGGTTGTGAGATCGCGGTGGTCACGCTGGCCGATGCCGGTTCGGTGGTGTTTGACGGTTCGACCTATCTCGAGATCCCCCCCTATTCGACCCTGGCCCGGGATTCAACCGGCGCGGGCGATACCTACATGGCGGGTTTTCTACACGCTTTTCTCGAGCACGGTGGCGGCGCGCTTGATCTGGCCGGGCGCTGGGGCTCAGCCGTGTCGTCGGTGATGATCGAGTCTACCGGGCCCGATTTCGGTCTGACCTCCGCGGAGGCGGAGCGCCGGGTCGCGAGCATCTCTTAAGGAACAAAACAATGGATAGTCCTGTCACGATTCAGCCGGCTCAGGGACGCCTGGGCGTTCTCCTGCCTGGAATGGGCGCGGTCGCCACAACTTTTATCGCCGGAGTGATGGCGGTGCGCAAGGGGTTGGCCAAGCCCATCGGCTCGCTGACGCAGATGGGCACGCTGCGGCTCGGCAAGCGCACCGAGCGGCACCATGAGTTGATCAAAGAGTTTGTGCCGCTGGCGTCGATGGATGATCTGGTCTTTGCCGGCTGGGATATTTTCGACGAGAATTGCTACCAGGCGGCGCTGCGGTCCGGGGTGCTGGAACGGGAGTTGCTGGAGTCGGTGCGCCCGGAACTGGAAGCTCTGCGACCGATGCCGGCGCTTTTTGACCGGCGCTTCGTCAAGAATCTCGATGGGCCGAATGTGAAGAGTGGCTCGCTGCGGGAGCGCGTGGAGGCGTTGCGCGCGGATATCCGGCGGGTGATCAAGGAAAACGGGCTGGATCGCTGTGTGATGGTGTGGTGCGGCAGCACCGAGATCTATCAGCAGCCGGTGGCCGGCGTTCACGACACGCTGGCCAATCTGGAGCAGGCGATCGATCGCGACGCACCGGAGATCCCGCCCTCCATGCTTTACGCCTACGCGGCGTTCAAAGAGGGGGTGCCCTTCGCCAATGGCGCGCCCAATCTGACGGCTGATTGCGGAGCCCTGGCGGAGCTGGGCGCGGAGATGAAGATGCCGGTGTGCGGCAAGGATTTCAAGACCGGCCAGACGCTCATGAAGACGATCCTGGCGCCGGGGTTCAAGGCGCGCCTGCTGGGGCTCGACGGCTGGTTCTCCACCAACATCCTGGGCAACCGCGACGGCGAGGTGCTCGACGATCCGGAGAGTTTCAAGACCAAAGAGGTGTCGAAACTCAGTGTGCTGGAGCAGATTCTGGAGCCGGAGCGGTTTCCCGATCTCTATGGCGACCTCTACCACAAGGTGCGGATCAACTACTATCCGCCGCGCGGGGACAACAAGGAGGGCTGGGACAACATCGACATCTCGGGGTGGCTCGGCTATCCGATGCAGATCAAGATCGATTTTCTCTGTCGCGATTCGATCCTGGCGGCGCCCATTGTGCTCGATCTGGCGCTTTTCCTCGATCTGGCGCGGCGGGCCGGGATGCATGGGATTCAGGAGTGGCTCTCGTTCTACTTCAAGTC
>JALXCG010000289.1 GCA_026991065.1 Gemmatimonadota bacterium
TGCGTTCACTGCACCAGGCCACCACCCTGCACGGTGTCTCCGACTCCACCCTGGTGGCGCTCTGCCTCTTGCTTGGCGCGGCGCTGGCCACCCTCGCCGCGGCGATTCTGCTCCGCGGCCGCCGCCATCCGCCCGCCATCCGCGCCACCGGCCTGCTTCTGCTGCTCGCTCTCGCCTGGATCCCGGTCGCCGGCCTGGCGCTGACGCGGGTGTTCTCCGCCTACTATTACGGAGTGTTGCAGCATCACTGTCCCTGGTGTCTCTTCCTCCCCGAGCACCACTGGGTCGGCTACGCTTTTCTGCTGGCGCTGCTGCTGGTGCTGCTGGAAAGTGGCGCTCTCTTCTGGGCCACGCGCCTGGCCCGGCGCTACCCATCCCTGGCGGCGCCGGCCCACCGGCGGGTGCGCCGCGGCGCCGCGCGTCTGCTCCTGGGCCTGGCGCTCTATGGCTTGCTGGCCCTGCTCCCGGCCCTGCTCTGGCGGTTGCGCTACGGGGTCTGGATCAGCGGGTAGCGCCCCGGCGTCATCCCGCGATTCTCTCGCGGCACCCGGGCCGGCAGCTCCAACCCGGTGCTCCGGCCCGCTCTCCAGCCCGCCGCTCCCTATGGATTGGTCAGGGTCCACGCTCCGGCCACATACTCCGCGGCGCCGTTCCAGTTGCGGTAGCTCAGGCGGGCGCGATAGACGCCCGTGGCCGGCACCACGAAGTCAACCACTTCATAGGGGTTGTCGTAGGAGGTGGAGGAGGCCACCACCGCGCCACCGGGATCGAGAATGGTGAGATCGAGATCGGCATCCAGCGGATCGGTGGTGTAGGCGGCGTTGGGGTTGGAATCCCAGCAGAGCACCGCTTTCAGGCGCTGCCCCGCCGTGGCCGGGCCGAGCGTCACTTCGAGTTGGCCGCCGCTGAACCGGTCCGCCGTCAGTTGCCCCGCGGCCCAGCGATGCGCCACCGCGGAGGTCATCACTGCCCTGGCGTCCACTTGGCCGGCGCCATCGAGGTTGCTGAGCCGCTGGTCCCCCTCCAGATTGTTCAGCCCGCCCGCCATGATCAGCGCCTTGGTCGCTTCCGGCCAGAGGATCAGCGCCGGGTTCGCCTCCATCACCAGGGCCGCGATCCCGCCGATGATCGGCGCCGAATAGCTGGTGCCGCTGCCGACATTGGTCTTGGGACAGCTCGGCGAGCCGGCGGTGGTGAGCGAGTAGATGTCGTCGCCCGGAGCGGTAATCTCGGGCAACTCGCGGTCGTTGTGGGGGGAGATCGGGTCGCGCCCGGCGGAGAAACTGGCCACTCGGTCGTTGGTCGGATCGCAGGTGCCGAAATCCTGGCCGCAGGCCACGGTCATGGAGTTGTAGGCCGATCCCGGCGTCGAGACATACTGGGAGTTGCCGCTGTTGCCGGCGGCATCATCCACAAAATGGCGGGTGTTGCGCACCACATAGTCGGTGTGGCGGTCATGGACCTGAAGATAGCCGCCGTTGGAGAAGCCCCAGGAGCCGCTGGTTACATCGGCATTGGCGGCCCCGGCATCGATCGCGCCGCTCATGTCCCAGTCGCTGTAGGAGCCGCCGTTGGCGCTGTAGAAACAGGCACCGTAGGCCACCCCGCGATAGACCGGATCGTTGGAGACCAGCATGCCGGTGCAGGCGGTGGAGTGCTGATCGATGTTGCTGTCGTTGGGCTTGTTGGCGCCCGCGTCGCAGGCCAGGCAGGTGTTGTCGCGGTCGGCGCGGCTGTCTTCGCAATGGGCGACAACAATTCCGGCGCCGGTATACCCGGCATCCCACACCTGGGGCTTCACCCCGACCGTGCAGGTCTGCACATCGAGCAGGTCATGCCCCCGGTTCCAGCCACTGTAGACATGGTCGATTGTCGCATCCTCGCTCAGTTCGGCCAC
>JALXCG010000290.1 GCA_026991065.1 Gemmatimonadota bacterium
AGCTCTCGCTCTGCTCGCGGAAAAACTCCTGGAAGGCGGCGAGCAGTTTCTCCATGTCGAGACGGTTTTGCGGGGTGAGGTACCAGGCGGTCTGGTGGGCGATGGTGTATTGGGTGCCGAAGGTCAGCTCGCGCGGGATCACCTCGCGGTAGATCGCGTTGGCGATGGTGATCTCCGGCTTGCGCTTGATCAGCCCCAGGTCCTCCACATAGAGCAGATCGTCGCTGGGGATGGCGTCGATGTTGTTGCCGCCCTGCAGAAGCGTCTCCACCACGCGGTGGATCCGCGGCTCCTGCAGCTTGTCGGCCAACTGGTCCAGGTGGGTGGCGCGGCTCGCCACCAGTCGCTCCTTGGCCGCCTCGATCACTTCGGCGGTGACCGGCAGCGAGCGGTCCTTCACCCCCTGCTTTTCGAAGCAGGCTTCGTAGGCGAGCGCATTGACCAGCCAGGGTTGGCCGGCGGTGTAATCCCAGGCGAGTTGCAGCGCCTCCTCCTCGAAGATCTGCCCGGTCTCGGCGGTGTGCTGGGCGTAGAGTTCGCGCACCTCTTCGACGGAGAAGTCCCCCAGCCGCAGCGACTTTGCCTTGATGTTGAAGCAGGAGCCGCCGGTGATGACCTCTTTTTCGCTGGAAGCGTGGATGCGGTAATCCTTAATGTCGCGCACGCCGCAGAGCACGATGCTCTGGGGGAACCCGGCGGGGCGCTTCGTGTAACCGGCGCGGATCTGGCGCAGCACCGTGATCAGGGTGTCGCCGATCAGCGAGTCGATCTCGTCAATGAAGAGCACGACCGGTTTAGAGCAAGCGCGGGAAAGGCGCGTAAGCCCCGCAGTCAGTGCATTGCCCGGTGCACCGGCCGTCGCCACCTGTCGCACCTGCTTCGCGATCGCGTCGTCATGGAGATAGAAATCGATGTTGTCGGCCACCTCGTGCAGAATCCCTTGCAGCGCCGGCCCGATCTGCTCCCGGAACCCCTGCACCACCTCTACATTGACGTAGAGCGCGTCGTACTCGCCCGACGCATTCAGCTCCCGCATCAAGCCCAGCAGCGCCGAGGTCTTGCCGGTCTGGCGCGGGGCGTGGAGGATGAAGTACTTCTCCTGCCGGATCAGCGAAAGAAGGTCCTCGTCCGCCAGCCGCGCCAGCGGTGAAATTGCGTAGTGCTTGTGTGGGTCTACCGGACCCGCGGTGTTGAAGAAGCGCATGGGGGGAGTATAGCGGAAAGGACGCCCACTCCAGCCATCCGCCTCTCTTGTCAACCACGCAGAAAGGGCTCAGCGATGAGAGTGGTCGGCAACGTCGCCACCCCGCCGCCCTGCGAATAGAAAGGGAATCGTCATGCAGCATCGCCTGATTCCGGCGCTCCTCGCCATTCCCTCCTGCGGCGACGCATCCGAGACAGTGCGGGTGAAGGTGATCGCGGAGCGACGACCGGCTGAGACCGAGTGACTGCTTGCACCGCCCGCTCCGCCTCGATCACCCGCCCCGGGACAGGTGCCGCAGTGCAGCCCGCGAACCGGCCGGAGCGGTGTTGCGCCGCGAAGCAGGGAAAGATCGCCTGCCCCGGGCGGGTGACGCCGCGCAGCCAGCAGGCCGGCCCGACCGGTTGCACGTCGCGAAACGGGAAGAATCACCCGCCCCGGGGCGGGTAGCGCGCTACATCCCCCAGACCGTTATAGCCAACCCCTGGTGCTCCTCTTCGCGGCGGAGGATCTTCTGCTCCCAGGCCACCTCGGGCCGGCGGTCGAAGATCAGCAGGGGGCATCGGCGGCGCCGGTGCGCTGGACGTAGGCGTGGGTCTGCTTCAGCCCTTGGGCATGGGAGCAGTATAGCGGTGAAAGACGCGAACAGTGCGGCTGGGGCCGGGGCGACCGGAACCGGCGCGGCCAACCGCCAT
>JALXCG010000291.1 GCA_026991065.1 Gemmatimonadota bacterium
TCCACCATCCGGATCTGCCGGACCCGGCCCCGTTGCCACCCCCACCCGGCGGGTTCCAGCCCGACCTGATTCGGCGCCGACTGCTCACCTCGCCGGGATTGACGGCGCCGATGAAGGAGTGGATTCGTCACTGCTATCGAGAAGATGTGCGCTTCGCCGACGTGTGGCTGGGGCGGTTGCTGGCCCGCCTGCGGGAGAGTGGCAAGGCGGAAAACACGCTCATTCTGGTGGTTTCCGACCACGGCGAGGAGTTCTGGGAGCACGGCGGCGCCGAGCATGGCCACACGCTCCACCGCGAGTTGTTGTGGGTGCCGGGGATCTGGGTGTTGCCGCGGAGCGGGGGGAGTGAGGCGATGGACCGGGTACGCGCGGCGTGGCGCAGTGCGGGAGAAAGCAACGGCGCACGGCACCTGCGGGGGCCGGTCCGTCTGCTCGATGTGGCGCCGACACTGCTCGATCTCTGTGGGCTGGCGCCGCTGGAGGGCGCGCGCGGACAGAGCCTGGCCGCGGCATTCGCGTCCGGTCAGGCGCCCCCCTTTGCGCCGACCCTGGCCGAGGGGCTTCTCTACGGTGCGCAGCAGCGGGCACTCTTGACCGCGCGGTGGAAACTGATCCGCAACCTGGAGACCGGCGCGGAGTCTCTCTACGATCGGCTTCAAGACAGCGGCGAGACGCACGACCTGATCGCGACCTGCGACCCGGCGCTGCGCACCGCGCTGGCGGCAACGCTGGATTCGCTGGTGGCCACCTGCCCGCCGCTGGGCGCCTCGCTGGTGCCGCTTGATGCGGCGACGCGCAAGCAATTGGAGAGCCTGGGTTATCTGGGTTGGTAGGCGACCCCGGCTGCGACAACGCCCGGGAGCGTCGGGTCAGCCGGCAGCGGGGACCACGTTGGAGACCGCGCGGGGGGCGATCGCCTGGATTCTGAAGGAGTGCTCCACAAAAGAGCGCTCTTCGCGGTCGAAGTGAAACACAACCTCGCCCTGGTCGTCGGCGATTCCAGCGCGCAGGAACTGGGCATCATCCAGATCCAGGGTCGCGCCCATGACGGGCACATAGGTACGCCCCTCGCCGCTGCGGCTGTAGGCCAGATTGACCCGCGAGCCCGGTTCGGCGCCGCGCACGCGCACCGTCGGCGATCCGCCCGGCCGGATGCCCCAGGCATCGAGTTGCAGCACGTGGGTGTTCAGGTCGGCGGTGAAGATGCCGCGACCGTGGGTAGCGGCCAGCAGGGTTTCCGAGTTGTTCATGAAAACCACCTCGTCGACCGAAACCGCCGCCGGCCCAAAGGTTGAAGCGCTCCAGGTGGTCCCGCCGTCGGTCGATGAGAAGAGCCCCATCTCGGTGCCGGCGAAAAGCCAATCGGGATCAGCCGGATGGCGGGCAATCCCCCGCACCGGCGCGTCGGGAAGAGCGGTGGGTTCGGTGCCGCAGATCGGACGCCAATTGAACCCTCCATCGTCGGTCCCCCAGAGCCCGTTCGGTTCAAAACCACCGAGCGCCACGTAGACCCGCTGCGGGTCCCATGGGTCGATCATGATGCGGGTGACATAGCGGTTGGGCAGGGGATTCTTGAACATGTTGTTGTCGACGATGCGCCAGTCGGGCTCCGCCGCGGTGCCGTTCTCGGTGCGAAACACCTCGCCATCGTTCAGCCCCACCCAGATGATGTCCGAGTTGCCGCTGGCAACCGCGATGGCGCTGTGGTTGGTGACCAATCCGGGCCGGATCTCCTCCCACTGCGGCTGGCCGACAGCCTGCACGTCGGGTGAACGCCACAAGCTGTAGCCTCCGGCCAGCATCACCCGCGGGTTGTTCGGGTCGAGTATGAAGGGAGCAATGAAATTGGCCCGCGAGCCGGCGTCGGGGAGGTTCGCGGTGATGCCGGCAGCGGAGTAGCCCCGGTTGCGCGAACGGAAAATCTGCAGCACGATGTACTCGCCGTAGAGCTGATGCGGATCGGTCGGATCGATGGCACAGAACCCACCATCGCCGCCATAGGTCAGGTGGGCAACCGGATCGTCGCCGATCAGCCGCTGAGTGCCGTTGTCCTGGGTGCCGCCGACGATCAGATCATCCGGGCCATCCCCGGCGGCGCCGTAGAGTTGCATCGCCACATAGTCCTGATCGCAACGACTCCAGCCGGAAGAGGTAGAGGCTTCGTAGATCCTCTCGGCGCGCCAGACACCGCCATCGTTGCAGACATAAACCGTGGTGTTTTCACCACCATCGAAGCCCGGCTCGGCAACAAAGGCGTGCAGATCCACATGCGGCTGCTCGCCACCGATATAGCCGCTGCTGATCTGAGTCAGGGTGACGCCGCCATCGGTGCTCTTCAGAACATTCAGTCCGCCGGTGAGGAGAAAGTCCGGATCCGTGGGATCGACCCAGAGCGGGTTGGCGTACCACGAGACCGCCGACTGGTCACTCAGCGTGCGGCGGCTGTAGCTATGCCCCCCATCCTCGGAGCGCCAGATCACGCCGCCATCGATCGCCACGGAAGCGTAGACCAGATCGGGATCGCTGGGCGCGTAGGCCAACTCGATCCGGGGGTCAAAGCCCACCAGTTCATCGAGACCAGCGGCGATCTCCCAGGTGGAACCGCCATCGGTGGTGTAGAGGGCGCGGTGGACCCAGTTGCTGGTGTAGTCGAGGATGTGGGCAACCGCTTTCTGGTCATCGGTCGGATCGAAAGCGACATAGAAGGAGCCTTGGGCCGGGCGCACGTTTTCCCAGGTGTCGCCGGCATCGCTGCTGCGGTAGATGCCACCGTAGCGAACCGCGGCCAGGATCCGCCGCGGATCCTGCCGGGAGATGGCGATGCGACAGACGTTCCCCCACTCCGCGGTGGCCGGCATCTGCTCCCAGTGACCGCCCCCATCGGTGGAGCGCAAGAGCCCCGCGCCGCCGATCGCGTCGTAGTTGAAGAAGCCTTCGCCGGTGCCGGCATAGAGCAGGTCCGGGTTGTCCGGCGCCATTGCCATGCAGCCGATCGCCAGACTCGGTAGCCAGTCATCGCTCGGCGTCCAGTGGAGCCCGCGGTCGGTGGAGTGGAAAATGCCGCCGGAAACACTTCCGGCCCATAGCCGTGCCGGATCGCGCGGGTCGATCAGCAGCGAGCGGGTGCGGCCGCCGACATTGCGCGGGCCGCGCTCGATCCATTCGATGCTGTTCGCGTTCTCCGCCTGCGTCCGCAGGGCGTTGGCCAACCATTGATCGTGGGCGTGACGCCACGCGTCCGGTGCGATCCGCCCATCGGCCCCGAGCCAGGTCAGACGGCGCCAGCGCCAGGCATCGTAGGGATGCCCGGCGGCGACGACCGCGGCCTCAACAGACGGGGGTTGAGCCGGCACCTTCGGAACTGGTGCCAAGTGGGTTGAACAACCGCCAAAGAGGCCGATTGCCGGCAGCAAAAGAACCTGTTTCAGGGTTCCGGGCGGAGTGGCGGGAAAACGCATGCGCGGCTCCAGAGGTGATCAGAGTAAGCGGGTCGACTGCAGGTTAACCCGAGCACCGACACAATCTCCCGGAGAATCTCACCGCCGGGCAATGGCTGGATGAGCGGTTTCGGGCTCCTCTCTCGGTTCTCTCAGGGATCCTCACCAAATGTGCCCACCGCCAGAATGCGGACTTTGCGCAGGCCATCCGGCAGTTCGAACTCGATCACTTCACCGACGCGCCGGCGATTGAGGGAGCGGCCAAGAGGAGATCCCACGGAAACAAACGAACGTTCGGGATCGGAGAGTTCATTGGGTACCAGGTGGATCACCTGCTCGGGGCCGTCGGGGAGGTCCTGAATGCGGGCTGAGCGCAACACCGAGGCCTGATCAACGGCGCAGCGCACCCCATCGATATCCGCCACTGCTTGCAGGCGCGGCAAGAGTTGTTGCAGCATATTTTCGACATGCGCTTTGCGCTGCTTGGCAGCGTCATACTCGGCGTTTTCGCGCAGATCCCCGTGAGCCGCCGCGGTTTCCAACTTGCGCGGGATCTCGATCCGCAATTCGCGGTCCAGGCGCTCAATATCCTGGCGCAGGCGGTCAACCATGGTGCGCGCGGCCGGGATTTCGTCGACCTTCAGCACCAGGCGACCATCGGTGGTGGCGTCACCAGCCCCCGCCGCCGGTCGATTCTTCTGCGCGGCAACCACCTTGGCGCGCCGCGACACATCCTTCTTGCTGGCCGGCTTGCGACTGGTACGAACGGCTGCTTTGGGCTTTCCCAGGGTAAAGGCCCGCGATCTGGCGTTGTAGGAAACCCCGCCCTCCCCTTTGCGAATCGCGCTGCGCACGTTCTCCAGCCAGGCGTCCCATTCGTCGACATAGAGCAACCCCTGGCCGGTGAATTCGGCCCGCAGCCCAAGGTCGGTCAGCTTGCCCGGGTGGTAGCGCACATAGTCTTCCAGGACCCGCAACGGATCGCGGCGCAGCTCCCGCCGAATCTCCTCTTTGTAGAAGAGAACCCGCACCGGCCACTCGCTGGGACTCACCAACTGATGCTTGGCAACATCAAGCGGCTCGGTGTGACGCTGGCCCACCGCACTCACCAGGGTCACTTCCCGGCCATCGCAAGAGTCGATGCGCCAATACTCGTTGCGCCCGGTGCGCACAAACTCTCCGGGCCGCCACTGCAAGGCCCGCGCGATGCGCTCCAATTCCGCCAGCGGTTCCGGGCTGCGCGGCGCCCGGCGCAGATCGCCTGCCGCGGCCTCAACGCCGTCGCCATAGAGAGCGACCAAAGCATCCGCGGCGAGATCCGCCACCGCCGCCGGGAACACACCCGTCTCCTGCGCCACGCCGCGCGCCAGTTCCCACACCGCCCCGGGGCGCTCCGCTTCCTGCAGCGCCAGGAGCATCAGCTCCAGCTCACTCTCAATCTCGACATCTCGTCGCGCCAGGCGGCTGAAGAAAGCGGTCAGCACTTCCACATCCGCATCGCTGATCTGCACCGCCAGCAGTTCCAGCCACAGATCGATATCCGCCGGGCTACCGTGATTGCTCACCTGGTCCGCCGCCGCATGCAGCAGAGGCCGCAGCAGTTCGGGCGAACTCCCGGTGCTGTCCAGGGCTCGCGCCACAGCGAGGCGATAGCGAGCCGGAATCCGTTTCGGGTCCCGCTCCGCCAGGGTCGCCCCCACCCGCGCCAACTCGGCCTCGTCGCCCATCTGCCCCAGCGCCCGCAGCAGCGCGGCCGCATGCGGGCTGTCGACCTCTTCGGCGCCGGCAATGCGGGCCGCCGCCGCCAGTTGTGGCCATCGCCCATGGCTGGCGAGATCATCCAACGCAGCCCCGACCAGGGGCATCCCGGGTTCGCCGGCAAGCAGCCCGCGCAGAAAGACAATGGCAAACCCGCCCGCCGCGCGGGGCAGTTCGCCGGTGGCGATCTCACCGCTTTGAATCGCATCCAGAACGCGCGCCACCAGCGCCAAGTCGTCAGTCTCGATCTCGCCGGCGGTGGCCGCCCAGGGGACTTGTTCGAGCAAAGATTGGGTCATGGGAATTGAACTACTTTCAAAAGTACCAGGTCATCGAATCAGGAGCAGCGCTTGATCCCGCAC
Source organism: Gemmatimonadota bacterium (assembly GCA_026991065.1). GTDB lineage: Bacteria > JALXCG01. The sequence goes on from JALXCG010000291.1 coordinate 5,558, forward strand.
TGCTCCCGCGCAGTCTAAACGCGCCCAGTAGACACCGCTTGCCACGGCCAGATCACGGTCGTCGCGGCCATCCCAGGCAAAAGCATGGCGCCCCGCCGCCAGCGTGCCGGCGGCCAGTGTGCGGACCACCCGACCGGCACCATCGTAGATCCGCAGTTGCGCCGGCCCCGCGGGCAGATCAACGAGCAGAGTCGTGCGCGGGTTGAAGGGGTTGGGCCGCGCCGGGTGCAACCGAACCACCGGCTGGGGAACGCCATCCCCCTCCCCCTCCGCACCTCCGCGCGGCGAGCCGATCGAGGTTGGCCGCTCGCGTTGCAACACCACGCTCGCCTGCGTGCGGCTCGCGAACCGGGCCGCAAACTCGGCCCCACGGCTTTCATTCGCCGGCGGCAGCCACACGTTCCAGGTCTCGGTGGGGATATCCAAGCCAAAAGGAATCTCCCGGAACCAGATTCCCCACTGCCCCCACTGCACACCATCGCCGGTTTCCGGCCAGCGGGTCTCGCCGCAGCCATCGCAGTAGTAGTTCAGGTGTTCATCGGCGGGAATCTGATCGACATCCTGCAGGGTCAGCGCGCCGCCGGCGGTGGGACTGATCCATTCGTTGAAAAAGCCCGGAGACTGCAGCATGCGAAGGCCGTCGCCGTCGATCTCGTCGCGGGTCAGCGGTGAGGCATCTTCGGCATCGCTGTAGAAAACAAAATCGGTGACCTCCGGATTGGCGTCGGAGATCCAGAGCATGTGGCGCAGACTGGGGAAAACAAGCTGGTGCACAATCGTCTCCACCACCACCATCTGCCGATAGAAAAAGACCGTCCCCTCCATCAGGTCCACCAGCCCGCCGATCGAGACGAAAAAGCTGTTCACCACCCGCACCGGCCCATCGATCGGCGCACGATCCTTGTAGTCGACGCTGCCATCTTCCTCGGTCAACCAGGGAGAGAAAGGCAACATCCGGGCACGGTATTTCACCCGGTCGAAGAGATTGACGCCACTCCCGCCAAGCGCCGGCAAGATGCGCAACTCCTCCAGAAGTGCCGGGTTTCCAGGTGCGAAACGCTCCCGATAACGGTCGGTCAGGAC
>JALXCG010000292.1 GCA_026991065.1 Gemmatimonadota bacterium
TTCGCTTGCGGAGCTGCGGATCTCATAGCCGAACTCTTTGACCATCAGGGTATATTCGCTGCCATCATACGGGCTGCGAATCTCTTTCCAATCCAAGAGATAAGGCGCCAGATCGGCGATGGGACGAGGCGTCAGCGCAGGCTCCGCAGGCTCCGCGGGAGCCTCGTCGGGCATCTCATCCTCCAGAAGATCCGCATCCGACTCCTCCGCATCCCCTTCGTCTGCGGCAAGCATCTCCGCCATGTGATCGATCTCGTACAGGATCTCCGCGTATTCAATGGCACGCAGATTCTCACGGTCCTTCTCTTCCCGGAGTGGAGCCTGAACGTAATCGCTCCGTTGGAACATCAGGACCGCACCAAGAGCGATAAGCGTAAGCAGGAGCAGGATATCGATCGTGCCAATGCCTTTTGTACGATTCATGGCAGCCTTCACAGATGAATTCACGCGCCGACAAGCGAGGGGAGCGCCGGCAGTTCGAGCTTTGCATCATAGCCGAATGGCCCGGCAATGGCCAACAGGATTGGCGCTCCAGTGCCCGTGAACACCTCAATCCCGCAATCCTCTATGGCTTTCATGCCTCATTCGGCTAAGATCAATCTATGGATCCCATTGATTTCGAACCGATTTCCGCCTCTTTGCAGGCCGAACTCCACGCCGAGTGCCTGCGCAGCCTGCGCTCATCCGACCCCCAGCGCATCTTCAACGCTGTGCAGGCCCTGCGCTGGTTTCCCGGTGACGATCTCCTTCTCGAAGCACTCAGCAATCTGCTCCAGGCATCAACGCCGGTGCTTCGCGGTCTTGGGTTGGAAGGCCTGGGGGCACTCGAACACACCGAAAGCACCGGTGCGATCATCGAGCACATTGAGCGGCATCGTCATGACACGGTCGAGGCTGCCCGCGCAATTTCGGTGCTCGGCGCCACTGGAAGTGAGACGAGCATTCCCTTTCTTGAGCGGGTCATCTGGGACGACTCCTCATTCGCCACCGAGGCCAAAGAGCACGCAATCGAAGCGCTCCTCGCACTCGCCGCCGCCGGCCTGGAGGGGGCCCGGCATCTGCTGGAGACTGCGCACGTCTCAACCGACCTGGACGAAGCGCTGGTCGTCGCCGCTCGGGCCGCGCTGCGGGAACTCGGCCAGCGCGACTGGGATGACAAGGGCTTCGCCACCATCGATGCGACCATGGAACCGAGCGATTGAAGCTGCCGACAGAGGTCGAACTGCGGGCACTCTACACGCGGCTCAATGTCGAGCACTTCGCCTCGAGGCTGCCGGAGGCCGTCATCACATGGTCCACGCGGATGAGAAGCTCCGCGGGAATCTGCTATCCCACTCGCCGACTGATTCGCCTTTCGGTGCGCTACTGCGAAACCTACCCACAGGATCTTGTCCCGGTCCTGCTGCACGAGATGATTCACTTGCTGCATCCCGACCATGGCCGGGCGTTCAAGGCCGAAGCCGCGCGGGTTGGAGCGTTGCTTCACGCTCGCCCCACCTCAGCGGCGGAGCAGCGTCCATGGAGGTGGTTCGCGCAGTGCCCACATTGCAGCCGGCACTGGCTTTATAGAAACCGACGCAAGCTTTTCTGTCGCCATTGTCGGGACTGGCGCGGGCGACACCCGGCACTGGAGTTTCGGCGTCTGCCCGGGAGTCCCCGCTCAGCGGCTGAAGCGACGCGGCTGGTGGCGAGAGTCATGGGTGAAAAACACGCAGTTCCCGAGCGGATGCGACAAAGTGGCGGTTCAGCCCACAAACTGCAGGTGAGTTACAACGTAGAGCGCCATCGCCACGGCAATCGCCAGAGCAGGCGTGGCGAGCCAACCGGAAAAGATGCCGAGAACCGCCCGAAAACGTACCGTTTCGATGCTCTTCAGCACCCCGACACCAAGAACCGCCCCGACAACCGCCTGTGAAGAGGAGACCGGAACGCCGAGCATCGCATAGGCGTGGACCGTCAACGCCTGCGCGAGAACCACAATGAACGCGCCGTAGGCATTGAGCCGGACGATCCCTTTCCCAACAGTCATCATGACACGGCGACTGTAGGTAACAATCCCCAGCGCAATCGCGGCCCCGCCCACGAGGGCGGCGGAGAGAGGCGTGAGTAAACCGGCGCCGACAAAAACGCCGGTAACATTTGCGACATTGTTGGCGCCAAGCGCATACGCACCGTAGGAACCTACCACCAGCAAGGCCAGACGCAGGACTCCATCGTAGATGGTAATGTGGTTGCCGAGACGATTGGCCAGCGGCGTCAAAACCCGATAAAGCAGCAGCGCGACCAGGAATGCGCCGATTGGTGTGCCAATCCAGCAACCGACAATTTTCGGTAGACCGGATGTATCCACGCCTCCCTTGAAGACCCCCACGCCGATCACCGCCCCAACGACAGCTTGTGAAGTGGAAACCGGCAGGCGCAGGAAGGTGAGGAGGGTGACTGCGATCGCCGCGGCCAGAGAAGAAAGAGTCGCCGATTCGGCATCGAAGCTCGAGAGCGCGCCGACCGTGTGCATTCCCGCCTCGCCCTCCAGAACTGCCCCGAGGATCACGAATGCAGATGCAAGAAGTGCCGCCGTCCAGAAGCGCACCATGCGTGATGCAACTGCGGTGCCGAACACGTTGGACGCGTCGTTCGCCCCCAGTGACCATCCCAAATAGACCGGAGCCAGAAAATTCAACCAACTCATAAAGGCCCCATCGGATCAGGCACGCCGCTTGGCGCCCACCATCAGAAGACGATCCGCTGTGTTCTCGGCCAAGTCGGTCAACCCCGCACAGAGCATGATCACTTCGCGCAGGGATAGCTTCTGGATCGTCGGCAGATCGGATGAGAAAAGGCGGGTAAGCATTCCGCGCTCAAAAAAATCGCAGCGACTTTCCGCCTGGTCGATCGAAACCACCAAAGGATGCACATCCTCTTCAAGGTGAAAAACCATCCCGGCTATCGCGTGCAGGGTCTTCAACGCGGCTATCGTTTCGCGCAACATCGACTCTGCCTCGGGCACCAGTGCCGACGGGAAACCCACTCGGAGCAGCGATATTGTTACCAATATGGATTCAGTCCGATTGGGAATGCGATCCAATTGCTCCAGCAGCCCTACAATGTCCCCTCTCGATTCCGGCAGGAGACTCTTCTGGTACATGCGATACTCGATCGTTCGTCGCAGTTCGTCCGCCTGCGATTCCGCCTTTCGGATCTCCTCGACTTTGCAGGAAAAATCGTCGGTCATCCCATTCTGTAGGTAGATTGGCATGGCGACATCGAAGATATCGATGCACGAGTTCCATGCACCGAGATAGGCCCCGTAGAGCTTCTCAATCTCCCGCTGGTGGCGAAATAGATAGTCAAGAAACTTCATGGATCACAAACTCGCGGGCCACGCCCCGGCCACACGTGCAGGAGGAGCGGCTTATTGGCTTTTGGCACGCAAGAGGTCGAGGATCTCTTGCTCGGTAGGGAAGACCCCTGTTTGGTATTTCGAGTAGATCACTTGATCATCAACGGCAACATCGAATATCCCGCGGCTACCGCGAATCAACTCAACCGTTGTCCCAAGGTCACGACGAATGGCGGCTTCCAACCTGGAAGCTTCCGGCAGGTAGTTTCACTGCACGCAATAGGTAATGGTCACTTTCATTGAGAGCCTCTCCAGGCAAAGGTAGAATTGAAACACCCTGACGAAGACCGGTCGCGCGCCCCCCGGCTGGGCTACTGATCTCCATTCAGGATCTCTGGCAAGAAAATGATAGTAGCGTTCCGGCTTCCGGTTTGGCACGGAGAAACTGGTCACTTCCGGAGAAACCCACGCTCGGTTCCTGGTGGCGGGAACGAGTGAAAGATCGATCGAAGGGAGAGCGATGGCAAAGGAGACATTGGTGATCGGGGATGTTCACGGTTGCGCTGGAGAGTTGCGGCGCCTCCTCGAATACAGCGCCTTCGATCCCGCGCGCCATCGGGGCATCTGCACCGGCGATCTCTATACGCGTGGTCCCGACCCCCGGGGAGTGTGGCATCTGCTGCGCCGGTTCCGACTCGAAGCGGTTCGCGGCAATCACGAGGACTACCTGCTCGACGCTCTTCCGCAGCTCCCTGCCGACGATCCAACGCTCAGCGCGATCTCCCCGGATGCGCGCGCCACGGCCCGTGCCTTCGACGGACGGCAACGGTCGGCCCTCTTGCGGGCGCTGCGCGACTTGCCCAGTGCCCTCCACGGGCCCCGCCGCGCAGGTAGCCACGAGCCCGCCTGGATCGTCGTGCACGCTGGAATAGATCCGCGCCGAGGCATTGAGTCTTCCGCTGATCCAAGAACCTGCACACGCATCCGTTACTGGCCACCGGGGGCCCCGAAATCCCACCACTGGCACGAATTCTACCAGGGAGAGACGCTTCTGGTGTTTGGGCATGACGCCGTCGGCGGCCTGGTGGAGCACCGCACTGCCGACGGCCGGCCGCGCGCAATCGGAATCGACACCGGCTGTGTCTACGGAGGCCGGCTGACCGGCTACTGGATTGAGCGCGACAGCCTGGTATCGGTGCCCGCGGAGCGTGCGTGGTGGCCGATCAGATCGTAGTTCCCGGCGGGACAACGGTGTTCTTGGGAATCACCACAACGCCATCGCGGACGGCATAGAGTGGATGATCTTCGTCCGGCCGATCCACACCTCCACGGATCACGCAATCATCGCCGATACAGACGTTCTTATCGATGATTGCCCGATAGATTTCGCAACCTCGGCCGATGCCCCAGGGGACATCGCTCGGCCGGGCGTGGCTGGGGAAAAAGTCCATCCCGAGAAGAACGGTTTCCCGAATCTTGGTTTGGCTGCGAATAATCGACCGAATCCCGACAACCGATTCACGAATCTCGGCGCTTTTGATGCGGCAGCCCTCCGATATCAGTGCATTGTCGAGGCGGGAATCCAGCACTTTGGATGCCGGCAGGTAGCGCCGGCGGGTGTAGACCGGCCGCCGAAACTCGTAGAAATTGAACGGTGCGTCCATACAGGCCAGGGAGACGTTGGTGCGGTGAAATGCGCCGATCGTTCCAATGTCCTCCCAGTAGCCATCGAATGGATAGGCTGCGATCTGCATGTCGCCAAGCACGTTCTCAAAGATGTCTTTGCCGAAGTCTATCTTGGAGCGATCCTCCAAGATGGTGACCAAGGCTGTGCGGTCGAAAACATAGATCCCCATGGAGGCGAGATAGAGATCCTCGCCGGGATCGGAGATTCCGAGGATGCGGCGGGTCTCGGCGGGCACACGAAAGCGGTCGAGAACCTCGGGATCGGTGGGCTTTTCGACAAACTCCCGAACCATTCCACCGGGACCTACGCGCACCAGGCCAAAACGCGAAGCTTCGGCGCGGGTTACCGGGATCACCGCCAAAGTAATGTCGGCCTTGCTCTCGCGATGATGCGCGAGCAACAGATTGGCGCGCATTCGGTAGAGTTGATCCCCCGAAAGAATGAGCACTTCCTTATATTGAGGGCGATCGATCCGACGTATGTTCTGCCGCACGGCATCCGCGGTTCCCTGATACCAGGCGTCCGACTCGGGGGTCTGCTCAGCCGCGAGCACCTGAACGAACCCCGGGGAAAACCCATCGAAGCGGAACGCCCGATGGATGTGGTTCATCAGCGAAGATGAATTGAATTGCGTCAGAACAAAAATCTGGCGCAGACCGGAATTGATGCAGTTCGAAATGGGAATGTCTATCAGGCGGTATTTCCCGCCCAAAGGCACCGCTGGCTTGCACCGATCCCGTGTGAGTGGATGGAGGCGCGTCCCCCGACCGCCACCGAGAATCACCGCGAGCACATCCTCCATTTTGCCTCCGCTGGGGTTCTGTGTTGAAGCTGGCGCCGGCCCCGTTGGAACGGTCGCCGCGAGGTCGCCGATCGCGACTTCGTTGCGCGGATCGGAATCGTGTCGATGATAGAGTATCCACCGGTCATTTCCGATGGGCTTTTCGCGGGTCCGCGGAGGATCTACCCTGAGAAAGTCGCCGGCACAGACAAGAATCATCCGTTCCTTGCGCTGGAGCGGCGCCATGAACCATTGGAGAAGCGCGATCCACAAGAGAGGTGCCATGTGGTAAGTCGTTCCGAACGCATTCGACTGGGGGTCTTCCTGGTCGTTGCCCTGGGCGTTCTCCTGGGTAGCATCGGCGTGCTCTCCGGAAGCCGCCTGCTCGAAAAACGGGCGGAGTATGAGATTCGCTTCACGGGTGCTTCCGTTACCGGTCTGGAGGTGGGCGCCGACGTGCGCTATCAGGGGGTGCGCGTTGGTCGAGTAGAGAAGATTCAGATCGACCCTGTGGATCTGCAAACGGTCGTGGTTCAACTCTCGCTGCAGCCGGAAACACCGATTCGGGTCGACACCGAGGCGTTGCTGCAGTATCAGGGGATCACCGGCTTGAAGATGGTTGAGTTGCGCGCCGGCAATCCCCTGAGCCCTGTGCTCGCACCGGGAGGCGAGATCCGCGCGAGTAGCACCTTTGTGGACGAGATCGGCGAGCGCGCGGAGAACATCGCGGACCGTCTCGACCGTGTTCTTGAGGGCTTGGCCGGGGTGGTCGACACCAAAAACCGCCACCATCTGACCACCCTTCTCAGCAACATCCAAACCC
>JALXCG010000293.1 GCA_026991065.1 Gemmatimonadota bacterium
CACTGCAAAACCGCCGATTCAACGACAACCGCGGCCCGGACTTTGCCGCCCGCTTCTCAGCTATACCGTTCCGTCTAAATCCCCCCTCCGGGACTCGCAGGTCTCTGCCCGATGACACTGAGAACGTCTTGCGTAACCCGCGGCCGGCGAAGCCGGTTGGCGGTGTTCACGCACTTGTTGAACGCCAGCCGTGACCCCACTGCTAGTGGCCGCGCCTACTAGTGCTTTTAGTCTAGCACGGTCCGGTGGAGAATCGTCGAGGGGGATCGCGGAAAGCGGTCGGTGGACATCGAGAGGAGCTGTTTGGTGCCGCGATGGTTGCGAATCGATGCCCGGGATGGGGCCGTAAGCGCCTGCTGCAGCGACCCCTGGAAGATTGTGGGCTGCGGGCGGCTGTGGCGTACATACGCCTCCGGTGCTCTTGTGGGAGCGCGGCGAAAAGGGCGGCAAGCGATGGACTGATGGCTGATGGACTGGTCATGGTGGGTAAGGCGTTGAGTGGTGTGGGGGCGGAAAGTACTGGGCGATGATTCTCTTCTCCGCGCCGCATCGCTTGCAGATGCGCCATTTGGGAAGGGACGCGGCTTCGGTCTTCGTGGTGGGTGCTTCGGCCGGATCAGCTCCCGCGTGGTTCTGGGCGATGATCTGATCTCGAATCCCATCCATGGCCTTTTTGCAGCTTGGGCTCCACAGGCCGTAGTAGCGCACTTTGTGAAAGCCCTTGGGCAGTACGTGTAGCAGGAACCGACGGAGGAACTCCTCGCCGGTGAGCCGCATGGTCAACCAGCCCGTACGGTCGGCGTCTCGATACTTGAATATGACGTGAGAGTTGGAGACCGAGAGGATTCGGTGGTCGGACAAGGCGACTCTGTGGATGTAGCGTCCGAGGTACTGCGCGAGATTGTCGGCTCCCCCGGCCGCGGGCTCGATATGGACGTACCACTTGGTGTCAAAGATTGACTCCGAAAGGTCAATGTCTGGCGCCTCCCGCTCAAGGAGTTCCTTGAACTTTCTACGGACCCGGTAGGCAAGAAGTTGCCCGGGCATCAGCCAATTCGGGTCGATGCTGTGCCACTGGCCCGAATCATCAACCCACAGAGCCGGCATCATGAAGTGCGTGTGGACGTGATAGACAAGATTGCGGGCCCAGGTGTGCAGTACGCAGAGAAGAGCGATGCGCCCGCCGAGATGTCGAGGATCGGCCGCGATCTCCTTCAGCGCAAATCCAACCGCTTGCATCAGGAGGGCGTAGGTCCTGCGCTGGTGCTTTCGCATGAACTCGCGAAACGCCTCGGGCATCGTCACGACTCCATGGAAATACGGCACCGGTAGGAGTTCCGCTTTCCGTGCCTCAAGCCATTGCTGGTTCTTGGCGCCGCTGCACTTGGGGCATGAGCGGTTGTTGCAGGAGTTGTAGACGTACTCCAGTTCCGGGCACTCGCACTGCAGGAGCTTGCCGCCGTATTCACCGGTACGACAGTTCAGGATCGCATCAAGCGCGTCCAGTTGAGCCAAGGGCATTCGCGACCCATACTTGGAACGGTACTGGCGACCGAAACGCGCAACCACCTCGGCCATCGTCGCCTCATCACCGGTCTTGGTTCCGGATGAACCACCAGCCGTCCGCGCCGCCGGCCAGGCCGCTGCGCGACCGCTCTTGTGATCCCCCCAATTGCCGGTGATCGCCTTGGGCTTGGAAATCTGAGTCGGGGGAGAAGCAATGGACATGCTCCAACCACATCAGCAAGGCCCATGCCCATCGAGATCTGGTAGCCCCGATTGCCAAACTACGCCCCAATGCCATCATTAGTGTCGCTAAAAGCCTGAATTGAGGTTTTCCGGCCGCGTAGCGGTCCGTTCAACGCTCTCCCGATCTGCTGCAAGGCGAT
>JALXCG010000294.1 GCA_026991065.1 Gemmatimonadota bacterium
GCATGAGACCAAGGATGGGGCCGAGGTAGAGCTGGAGTTGCCGCGCTGGGCGCCGGAGCATCCGGCCCTGGAGGAGTTGGGGATCGAGCGGGAACTGCCGCACTATGAATGGCAGGTTACCCACGCCGAAAACCTGCTGCAGATTCGCGCCAGGTTGCCGGAGAGCCCGATCCGGCGCCTGAGCGGGCGGCTCAACTCACTGCCGGGCGGCTTCTACAAACAGGTGGTCCTGCCGGAGCGCATCAGCGCCGTCGAGGCGAGTTACGACCCGGCCACCCGCGTTCTTCACATTAAAGTGCAAACCGCCGGCGATGCCGGGCGCGTTTTCGACCCCTTCGAAGGGGTGGGCGACGCGGTCCGCAAAATGGCGTAGGCAAGAGTCCAAGAGTCACGGTTTCAGAGGAGTTCCAGAGATGAGCAATGCAATCACCCAGGTGCCCGCTCCCCGCAATGAGCCGATCCGCAACTATGCTCCCGGTTCCGCCGAAAAAGCCGCGCTCAAGGCCAAACTGGCGGAGATGAGCAGCCAGGTGATCGAGATCCCGCTGATCATCGGCGGCCAGGAGGTGCGCACCGGCAATCTCGCCGAGTGCGTCATGCCGCACAACCATGGCCATGTGCTGGCGCGCTACCACCAGGCCGGCCCGGAAGAGGTGCGGGCCGCCGCGGCCGCCGCCGAAGCGGCCTGGCGGGAGTGGTCGGAGATGCCGTGGGAAGCGCGCGCCGCGATCTTTCTGAAGGCGGCCGATCTGCTGGCCGGTCCCTGGCGCGACACGCTCAACGCCGCCACCATGCTCAACCAGTCGAAGAGCGTGTTTCAGGCGGAGATCGACTCCGCCTGCGAGTTGATCGATTTCTGGCGCTTTAACCCCGAGTATATGCGGGAACTCTACACCGATCAGCCGATGAGTTCTCCCGGCTGCTGGAACCGGGTGGAGATGCGGCCGCTGGAGGGGTTCATCTTCGCCGTGACCCCGTTCAACTTCACCTCGATCGCCGGCAATCTGCCGACCGCGCCGGCGATGATGGGCAACGTGGTGCTGTGGAAGCCGGCTTCCGCCGCGGTCTACAGCGCCCATTTCATCATGCAACTGCTGCGCGAAGCGGGGCTGCCCGATGGTGTGATCAATCTGCTCCCCGGCCGCGGCAGCCAGGTGGGCACCCCGGTGATGAATCTGCCGGGGCTGGCGGGGGTCCACTTCACCGGCTCCACCGCAGTGTTCCAGGGGATGTGGCGGCAGATCGGCGAGAACATCACCCGCTACCGCTCCTATCCGCGGATCGTCGGCGAGACCGGCGGCAAGGACTTCGTCTTCGCCCACGCTTCGGCCGATATCCCGGCGCTCTGCACCGCCCTGGTGCGGGGAGCTTTCGAATATCAGGGGCAGAAGTGCTCGGCGGCGTCGCGCGCTTTCATCCCCGCCTCGATCTGGCCACGGGTGAAAGAGATGTTGCTGGGGATGGTCGAAGAGATCCGCATGGGCGATCCCGCCGATTTCCGCAACTTTGTCAACGCGGTGATCGATCGCGGCGCCTTTGATACCATCCGCGGTTACATCGATCACGCCAAGGAGTCGCCGGACGCCGAGATTCTTTGCGGCGGCGGCTGCGACGATTCCACCGGCTACTTCATCGAGCCCACCGTGGTGCTGGCCAAATCGCCGGAGCTGAAGCTCCTCAAGGAGGAGATCTTCGGTCCGGTGCTGACCATCTTCGTCTACGACGACAACGATCTTGATGCCACCCTCGAGATCTGCGACAGCGGCTCCGCCTACGCCCTGACCGGCGCCATCTTTGCCCGCGACCGCGGCATGATCGTCCACCTGGCGGATCGCCTGCGTCACACCGCCGGCAACTTCTATATCAACGACAAGCCCACCGGCGCGGT
>JALXCG010000295.1 GCA_026991065.1 Gemmatimonadota bacterium
CCACTTCTCCCGCCGCCCCCACCTCCTGGGTCGGTGCCGAGGGTGCCTCCCTGCTGCGCGGCGAAACCCAACTGATCGCCCGCCCCTATTTCGGCGCCGCCGCTCTCTACACCCCCCGCTCCGACCTCACGCTGCGCTTCAACACCCTCTTCAACGCCGACGACCGCAGCGCCCTCTCCACCCTCTCACTCAGTCACCAGAGCGGCCCCCGCACCCGCCTCGAGGGTGGCGCGGTCTGGGGCAGCGGCGACCTGCCGACCATCGGCCCGCCGCCCGCCATCCCGACCGAATTTGGCGCCTACGGCCGCTTCTACTACCTCAACATTGCGCTGCAGTTGGGGGGCGACGGTCTGCATTGACCTCGCGGTCGCCGGTTGCCTTTTTTGGCTTTTTGTTCGCCCGTTTCCGCCTTGCGCGCCGGTTGTGGTCGTTTCCGCTCCGCGCGCGGGTTGCGCGGTGCCCGCGACCTTTCAGTTCTCTCTTTGTTGGGGTTAAGAGCACCGCCGCGGCGTCTCCCGGAAGCACCGGCCCCGCGCAACGGAGCAACCGGCTCCATCCCGCGCCGGGATCTCGCCGAAAGAGCTGGAGAAGTTGTCGCCGGCTCTTGGCTCCAGCAAGCTGTTCGGACTTGCCGGAAGAGTCGCCGCGTGCCCGGGGCCGCCATCCCGCTCCGCGCCGGCCGGTATTCCCGCGCCATTCTGGAGCCGAACGCGGTTCCGCTCGCTCTCCAGCCGCTTCGGCGAGATCCCGGCGGAGCGTCGCCGCATCCTGCCCCGATGCGAGCCGCGCCGGCGAAGCGGGAATCCGTCGCCGGAGCGGTTTCAAGAAGGAAAAAAGCTGCTACAGATCCAGCCGGCAGTGGCGCCGGCGCCGGCGTGGGTGCGGAGGGTTGCCGGACGGTGGTTGGCGGGGAACAGGATTGTGCGCCGCGGAATCGGGATTTCCGGTATGCTAATTGGCGCGCCAGGCGTCGTGCTCCGGAGGGCGATGCTGTAGGGCAGGGGCGCAGATGACGACAACCGAATATGGAGAGGTCGATGAGACAGTTTTCGTTGCTCAAGGCTCCCTACCATTCCCTCGTTTCGCGGGAACTCTATGTCGATGTGGCGCGGCGCTGGGGCGCCAACACGCTGGGCTATCTGCTGCTGGTGGTGGCGGTGTTGTGGATTCCGTTTCTCTTTCAGGCTCGTGCGGGATGGTCCGAATTCATGGCGGTGGAGGCGCCTTTTTTCACGGAGCAGATTCCGCCGATCACCATCGATCACGGTCGGGTGACGGTCGATGCGGAGCAGCCCTGGTTGATTCGCTCGCCGATTCCGGACGGGGTGGTGGCGATTATCGACACTTCCGGCCGCTTCACTTCGCTGGAGGGAACGGCGGCGCGGGTGCTGGTGACCGACACGCAGGTGATCGTGAGGAAGAACGACACCGAGACCCGCATTTTCGACCTGTCGGGGATCGAGGCGTTTCATCTCGATGCGCAGAGGGTCGAGCATTGGTTGCAGGTGGCGGGAACCTGGGGACTGCTGCTGCTCTATCCGGCGGTCGTTCTGGCGGCCTTCTGTTACCATCTGGTTCAAGCGCTGCTCTATGCGTTGCTCGGCCTGCTGATTGCAGGATTTCTGAAGTGTCGGTTGGGTTACAGCGCGGTTCTGCGGGTTGCGATTGTGGCGCTGACTCCCGCCCTGCTCCTGAAAACTGTGTTGTCAACAGTCGGCGTGGAACTCCCCTTCGCGGGGTTCCTCTACTTCCTGGTGGCGATGGGCTATCTGGCCTTCGGCCTGGCCGCGAACCGCGAGAATCCGCGGCTTGAAGGGGGGCAAGTTCCGGGGGGTGTTGCGGGCTGATGGCTTTTTCCCGGGACAGGTTGCATGGCATGGCAGAGGGCGCGGCACCCGCCCCGGGACAGGTTGCGTGGCACAGCGGAAGGCTTGGCACCCGCCCCGGGGCAGGTTGCGTGGCACAGCAGAAGGCCTGGCACCCGCCCCGGGGAACTGAGCGAGTGCTTCGGTGGCAACCGAGCGGCGGTACGAGGGCGGGACGAACTCTGTGCCTGAGTGTGGAGCGCTTAGGTTTAGGCGGTGAGCCTGCGCCTATGGGACTCTGTGCAGGGCCGATTCAGGGGGTTGACAGCGGGGGGCGGTGATGCAAGCCTTTGGCTGTTCGACCCTTGGCTGGTTCGTGTGCACGGTGCGAGACGGGGCTGGCCGGGGACGTCGGTGCGCTTCTGAGATGGGAGCGGTTTGGTTGTTCGAGGGCGTGAAGCATGAGAAGTTGTTCGCGGCACCAAGGGGAGACCGCGCACAGGGCAAGGAGCACACGATGAAATGTTTCGTTGTCATGCCCTTCGGAAAGAAGGGCAGCCCCAAATTCAAGAAGTTCCATGACGTCTACAAGTTCATAGTGGAGGACGCTCTTCAACCCCTCGGGTATGAATGTGAGCGAGCAGACGAGATTCCCGAGATAGGTAGTATCCCTGAGCAAATCAAGAGGCAGCTACGGGATGCTGAGCTTGTTGTGGCGGATCTCTCTGAGCGTAATCCCAATGTATTCTACGAGGTTGGAATCCGCCATGCTCTCGATCTCCCGATAATCACTCTATCGCAAGACGACTTAAGGGAGTTACCATTTGACGTGTCTCATTACCGGACGATTCAATACACGCCCAGCGACCTTGAGTCGGTGTCCGACTGCAAGAGACAATTGACCGCCTGCATGAAGCGTATTCCGCCAAGGGGTGGGAAGGCGGAGAAGCCCGAAATTGGCATTCCGGAGTTGGATCGGAAGCTCGAGATCGGTTTCGATAACGTGTTTCGTACTTTGTCGGGCTATTTGCGCAATATGGAGCGCCTGGAGCAATCCCTCGGCATCCTGTCTGATGCTACCAAGAGGATGACCGGCGACTTTGCGCCATCTGCACTGTCAAGGAAGGTTGAAGAACTGATTTCGAGTAGCAACAAGCTTCTACAGGTCGCGCCAGCACGGTTCGCAGTTTAGCGCCAACACCGTTCGGCGAACACCAGCATTACTCAATACAGGCTAACAGAACGTCGCCTCCGATGAATGCGACGGAGCCTACAGCGCTTCCAATAAGACAGGTCAACATGACTGAAACAAGGATATTAGGATGCCATTTACTCTCTCTTTGAGTTTGGCGCTCTGCGCCGCAATTGCCGTGTCAACACAAAGCGCACCGCAAGGACGTCCCGAAGCATTCCGCATGTTATGGATCGATCTCGACGCCAACGGCTTGGTGGATTTGGTTCGATATCGAACAGGGGGCCGGGCTCAGATACTTCTAAACGATCCTGAAGGCGACCTGGTGCCGGCGCCAAGTGAGTGGGAACAACAGCTCTACGGGATCGAGGCTATGATTCCAGCAGATATAGATGGTGATGGAGTCTTGGAGTTGGTGGTCGCACGGGACGAGGAGAGCTTGGTTATCGAGCTATCAGGCGAGTCGCCAGACGTGCGCTTTCGTCTGCCCGGCGCATTGGATGCAGCAGTGGTGGATGTCAATCAAGACATGCTTAGCGATATCACGCTCGATGGCCGTGTGTTTCTGCAGACCGAGACCGGCGGTTTCACCGAGCTCGTCCTTCCTGACTATGACGGGGCGCCAAGCCTTTCGACGTGCCACGACCGCCCTGCTCACAATAGTCTCCATGCTACTATCACTCGCCAAGGCTTGTGGGAAAGCAATGGTGGTGAACTTACGGCGCCTACGAGCGAACAATCTCATCAGAGCGGTAATTGTTGGCACAAGGTAACGACCACCGGTCCGTCAGAAGAAGTGACGACAGCTGCGGCCGCAAGCACTGAAAAGATAGAGATCGGACTTACTATCCCCAATGCGGAACACCTGGATTGGTTGGATTCCGACCAGTTCCTGCGCTCAGACAGACTTGATACCGCACTCACTTCTATCGCGATTGCGGGCAGTCTTGGCGTCGGAAAGCTTCGTCCTGCTGCTAATCTCCACGTATGGTCAGATAGCATCGCCAGTATTCGCTTGGAGGGACGGGGAGGAGAGGGAGTGCTGGGCGAAACAGGAATGATTCGGGCAAATGGCCTACAACAGCAGAACCCCTATGACGGAGGTATCACCCTTCAGCGCTATTTCTATGACGGCTCATCCTACCGGTCGGAGGACGTACTGCATGTGACAGGTCGCGGGCGGGTTGGTATCCTGAACGGCAATCCAAGTGCTGATTTTGAAATTCGGGATCGATTCGCCGTCAACGCTGCATTGCAATGGCCAGATCGATGGCACGTATCTTTGGGTGATGGAACAGGATGGAAAGGCCATTTCGGCAAAAGCGACGGCTCGAAACTAATAACACTGACAGACCAGGGATGCTTGGGAATTGGAACCGAGTCACCGCGTAAGAGCCTTCATGTCCGGGGCGGTCCGTACAGTCAGGTGATAGTTCAGGGCCCTACCAGTGGAGGGATTCAGTTGTTCGAAGATGGGGTGGCACCTGCCGACCCGCGTATGGTGATGAGCGGCGTTAGTACAGCGTGGAGCATTCAGAGGTGGCGGGATGAATCTACTCATGAGTCAACTCTTCTTAGCGTTTTCGACAATGGCGAAGTGGCAGTCGGTAATCGAAGAACAGACCTGGGAGCGAGATTAACGGTAGACGGAGATATTCAGACCTTTGGGGTTTTGTACGGAGACGGCTCAGGCCTGAGCAATCTGATCGTTGATCCAGACAGTGATTGGTCCATCAATGGCGAGGACATTTCGCACACCACCGGAACAGTGACTACAAACAATCTCACTACCGAGGGAACTCTGCACGCCACCCACTACGTTCAGGTTGACCACGCAAGTCCATCGCAGTCCATGCAAGTGACAAACACGGGAGACGGGTACGGCCTGATCGTACGGGCGAGCACAACTGTTGACGAGCGAGCTGCGATATACGGGGAAGCCATCGGCGGCTCTGGCAACACAAAAGGCGTCGTGGGAACGACGAACTCACCGGCCAACCAAGATGGAAGTGCCGCGGGCGTATGGGGAAGATCGCTTTCGCCGGTAGCGCGGGGTGCGTCACCGTTTGGAGTCCTGGGGGAGTCGCATTCGATACCAGAACCAGGTGCCATGATATCGGCTGGCACTTTCGGGTGGGGGGTTGTCAATGGTGGCGGCTCGGACGGGGATACATACGCCAGAACCTACGGTATCTGGGGCGAGACGGACTCCCGCGGAACGCCAGGAGGCCAATCAGGTGTTACGGCAGCTGTTGGTGGCCTTGCTATCAACCGGCGGGACTCCCATGCCGTCGGTGTAATGGGACAAACTGATGATCCATCAATGAATAGCTTTGGCGTCTACTACGTTGGAGGCATAGGTGGATCCGGATCCGTAACAACTCTGTCAAGGACTCCAGATGGTCCACGTGCGCTCTACGCTGTCATGGGGGCGTCAAATTGGGTGCAAGACATAGGCGAAGGGAGGTTGGAAGACGGAGGAGCAGAAATATCCCTGGATCCAGTGTTCCTTCAGGTCGCAGATATTGACGATCGCAGCAAACTCAAGGTGTTTGTAACGTTTACAGGACCACGAGCACCATCTTCGCACGTCGTTCATAAGCGGAAAGACGGGTTCCGCATAGTAACACCCAATGCGCAACTGCAGGACATTCCGTTTGACTGGATGGTTCTTGCTCCTCGAAGAGGGGTCACGGGGAAAAGGCTTCCCATTAGCGAGATTGGCAGACAGGATCCGAACCTGTATCCGAGTAACAAACATGATGTGAGTGAGAGGATCCCGGCGTCGTAAGCGTTCAAGATAGCGCGTCTTCCCTCCCCCCATCCCCCGGGTGTAGAGTGCGGTCGTTGTCACCCACCAAGGAGGAACGATGCGCCGACGCAAACGCCGCCAGCGGCGGAGTCGAACGGAATGGAGTGAGTTGGTTGCGCAGCAGCAGGCCAGCAATCTGACTCAGCACGAGTTTTGCATCCAACATGGATTGAGTCGAAAGACATTCGGCAACTGGAAGCGCAGACTGAATAGGGAAGCAGCGAGTAATAGCCTCGACTCGCCCTGGATTGAGGTTGCTCCGCCCCCGCAGCCTACGGTCTCGGCTTCATGGGAGATCGAGCTGGATCTTGGCGATGGAGTGGTCCTGCGGATGCGGCGGTAGATAATGCTGTTTCCGGAACTACAACTTCGGATCTGGTTGTATCTGGAGCCGACGGACATGCGGAAGTCCTATGACGGCCTCTCCTCTCTTGTTCGGACCAAGCTCGGTGAAGACCCCGCCGGCGGTCAGCTCTTTGTCTTTATCAATCGGCGTCGGACTCAGGTGAAAATTCTCTACTTCGACGGCAGTGGCTATTGCATCTGGAGTAAGCGGTTGGAGCGCGGTACATTTCACGCAGATATATATTCCGCCCAAGAAGGAAAACACCTGCTGACATGGGGTGATCTCAAGCTGATCCTGGACGGAATAGATCTGAAATCGATTCGTCGCCACAAGCGATATCGTGCTTTGCCAAAAGCGACAGTTGTGGCATAATCCAGACATGCAGAAAGCCACCTCTTCAGCCGCTCTTGAGACCACAGATCTCCTTGCAACAATTGAGAAGTTGCAACGGGAAAACAAGGCTC
>JALXCG010000296.1 GCA_026991065.1 Gemmatimonadota bacterium
TGGGGAACGCGGTGGAGACACTGAGCGGGGGCGGAGTGTTCAGCCTCTGGTCCGATCCGGTGTTTCACAATTGTGAAATCCTCAACAACACCGCATCGGGCAGCGGCTCCGGCGGCGGCGTCTACACCCGTTCCGGAACCCCGCTGTTCAGCAACTGCATAATCGCGGGAAACAGCGCCCGAGATGGTGGCGCCATCGAGACCTATGTCAGTACTCGTGAACCGGCCACTCATCCCAGGTTCCTCAACTGCACCGTGACCGGCAACAGCGCTCGGCGCCACGGGGGCGCGGTGTACACCTGGTCCGGTCGCCAGCCGGATGGCTGCATTCCGGAGTTTGTCAACACCGTTTTTTGGAACAACGGTGCGTCACCGATCTACAATCGGCCGGACGCCCCGGGAGAGTTAACCGTCACCTACTGCGATGTGGAGGGGGGCTACAGCGGCCCGGGCAACATCGACGCCAATCCGTTGCTGGTCTCCGCCGCCGGTTTCGACTATCTGCTCGCCCCTGGATCCCCTTGCATCGACTCGGGCGATCCCGCGATCGAAGATGGGATCAGCGACTGGCACCCCGCCTGGCCGGCCTGGTACCCCAACGGCACCCGCTCCGACATGGGGGCCTACGGCGGAACCGGCAACCGCGCCTGGTTGAACCGGTAGCAAGAGCCGATCCCCCGGCCGCCGTTGTCCGGCGGCTGGGAACCTATCGCCCTCGGCGCCGCAACCATGCTCATCGCTGCCGCGTTCCACCCCTGCCTCACTTACTGCGCCGAAGCAGCGGCCGCTACCTCGTTGCAGTAGTAACGCAACGAATCGCGCAGTGTCGTTTCCAGCGAAAAGTGTGGTTTGAACCCGAGCGCCTGCAGCCGGGCCACGGAAGCGTAGTGGCGAACGATGCCACTGGGGCGTCCCCGGGCCGCCTCCTCCCGGACCGCGGTCGCGGCGTCCATCGGCCCCCCGTCCGCCACCTCCAGGGCGTTGCTCAGAACCTCCCGGATCGGCCGCTCAATGCCACTCGCCACGTTGTAGATGCCCCCCGCCTCTCCCTTCTCGAGCAGCAGCGCCAGGGCCGTGGCGACATCCCGCACATCGAGAAAGTCCCGGGTCGTATCCAGGGGGCCGAAGCGCAGCGGAGGGCGCATCTTCCCGGCAATCAACATTCCCACCTGCCGCACCACCGCCGAGAAGAAGAACGCTGCCGCCTGCCCGGGGCCGATCGGATTGAAGATCCTGGCAATCACCACTTCCGCCCCCAGCCGCTTCCCCAGCACCGTAGCGATCTGCTCCGCCGCGGCCTTGGTCACCCCATAGAGGTCGACCGCCGGTCCGCCATCCTCCTCGGTGATCGGTAGCTGCTCCGGCGCCCCGATCACCGCACCGGTCGATCCCAGCACCAAACGCGGTGGCTTGATTCCGGCCAGGCGGATCGCTTCAAAAAGTGTCACCACCCCCAGCAGATTGACCCGCGCCATCTCCTCCGCCCGAGCATGCGAGAGCGCGGCAGCCAGGTGGACGATGGCCCCGGGCTGAATCCGCCGCAGCAACTCAGCCAGCGCCTCAGTTTCCAGCAGATCCTGTGAATGGTAGACGTAGTCGGGAGCTGCGGGGAGGGGGCCGAGAGAACTCGGCAGCGGTGCCGCGAAGCGTCGCCCCGCCCACTCGATTTCATAGGTAAAGACACCATCCAGACGCGGCGAACGGCCCACTCCCACGACTACCGCCCCGGGGGTTCGCCGCAACCACTCGACAACAAAATAGCGCCCCACGAACCCCTGGGCACCAATCACCAATAGCGGCTGCATGCAACTACTCCTTCGCGTCGCGAAACGCCCGGCGTCTGGCCAACATACTGCGGAAAGCACGGTCCAGCTGGGCCATCATG
>JALXCG010000297.1 GCA_026991065.1 Gemmatimonadota bacterium
CTCGATCAACATCCCGGCCGGATCGATCAACTCCAGCACCAGATCGTAGTTGCCGGTCGGCTCCAGCCCGGTCACATCGGCCGCGCCCCAGTGGACCGGGACGCGGCAGGTGCCGGGCGGCAGGTGCGCGGGGATCTCCAGCTTGCCTGCGACGCGGCTGCTGGCGCCGGGGGAAAGCCACGGGTGGGTCGGCTGCGCGCCGCTCCGGGCACGTCCGCCACCCGCCCGGTGCCCCAACCCACGTCGATTGAGCCAACCACCCGCTCCGCTCCATCTCCACCTCTTTCGGCATGAAGTGTTGCAGGGGCAGCGACGGGCCGGCAGGCGGGATGGCGCCGGAGCTGCACGCAGCGCGGTACTTCATCCCCACAAGAAAGGAAAGAAGGGCGCGCCCGGAGAAGGGGGGGAGGCAGGCGCGCGGGCGGGGCCGTCAGCCGACGTCGGCGATCACCGACTTGATGTGGGTGTATTCCTCGATCGCGGCGTAGCCGTTTTCGCGGCCGAAACCGGAGCGCTTGACCCCACCATGCGGGGTGGCGGCGTCGAAGACGTTGTAGCAGTTGACCCAGACGGTGCCGGCCTGAAGTTCGCGGGCGGCTTTGTGGGCGACGCGGAGATCGGCGGTCCAGACCCCGGCGGCGAGGCCGTAGAGCAGGTTGTTGCCCTGGGCGATCGCTTCGTCGATCCGGTTGAAGCGGAGGACCGAGAGGAGCGGGCCGAAGATCTCTTCGCGGGCGATGCGCATGTCGTTGGTGACGCCGGCGAAGATGGTGGGTTCGAGAAAGTAGCCGACGCCGGGACCGAGGGGGTGGGCGCGGGCGCCGCCGCTGACCAGGGTGGCGCCCTCCTGCGTGCCGTAGTCGACATAGCGCAGGGCGCGCTTGAGAAAGCGCTCGGAAACCTGGGGGCCGAGCCGGGTGTCGGGGTCGAGAACGTCGCCCTGGCGCTGGCTGATGCGCTGGGCGCGGGCGCGCAGCTTGTCGACCACCTCGTCGTAAACCGGGTCCTGCACAAAGAGGCGCGAGCCGGCGGTGCAGATCTCGCCCTTGTTGTAGAAGATGCCGCCGATCACGCCGCGCACGGCACGGTCGATGTCGGCGTCGGCCATGATGATGTTGGGGGATTTGCCGCTCAGTTCAAGGGAGAGTTTGGTGATGTTCTGGGCCGCGGCGCGCATCACCGCCTGGCCGGTTTTGATCGAGCCGGTGATGGCGATCTTGTCGATCCCGGGGTGGGAGACGAGGGCTTCGCCGGCGTAGGCGCCGAGGCCGGGGACCACATTGACCACGCCGGGGGGGAAGCCGGCCTCTTCGAAGATGGCGGCGAGACGCAGCGAGGAGAGCGGGGTTTCGGGGGCGGGTTTGAGGACCGTGGTGTTGCCGGCGATCAGGGCCGGGGCGAGCTTGCGCGCGGCCAGCAGGAGGGGGAAGTTCCAGGGCGCGATCAGGGCGCAGACGCCGAGCGGTTCGCGCACGGTGTATTGCAGGTAGCGGGGACCGAGCGGGATGGTGGAGCCGGTGATCTTGCTGTACCAGCCGGCGAAATACTGGAAGGTCTCGGCGGCCAGGGGGATGTCGACATTCAGGGTTTCGTGGATCGGCTTGCCGCTGTCGATCGCTTCCAGGGTCGCCAGCTCGTCGCGGTGTTCCAGGATCAGTTCGGCGACGCGCCGCAGCAGGGCGCCGCGCTCCGCTTCGCTGATGCGCCGCCAGGGACCGCCGTCGAACGCTTCGCGGGCGGCGATCACGGCCAGGTCGACATCTTCGGCGCGGGCCTCGGCGACGGCGGCGATCGGGGCGCCGGTGGCCGGGTCCTCGGTGGTGTAGGTGCGGCCGGAGAGTGCGTCATGCCAGGTGCCGCCGATGTAGAGGCGGGTGTATTGG
>JALXCG010000298.1 GCA_026991065.1 Gemmatimonadota bacterium
CCGCGGATCGGGCCTGGAACCCGGTGCTGCTGGACTGCGCCGGGCGGCCGCTCACCCTGCTGCCGCAGGCGATCTGGCTGCTGGCGCCGCTGCTTTATTACGGGCTGGCGCTGCGGCTGGCGGCGCGGGAGGCGAGGCCGTGATGGAGCTGAACCCCGGCCCGCGGCCCGCGGCATGTTCCGCTCCCGGCCCCGGCTGGGCCGCGGCGCGGCGGCGCGGCGGAGTCCATCTTTGTGGGAGAGGCGGGCCACCGCGCACGGCGCTCTCCAGCAGGCTCGGCGAGAGTGGCGCGCGGGGAGCGAAAGAGTCGGCGCGGGGAGCGGTGGCGGATCGAGGCGGCCGGGCTTTTGCAAAAAAAATGTCGGCAATGGTTGACGAAAAGCATGGCGCAAAACTAAGATGCGCTCCGCGCCGAAGTGGCGGAACTGGCAGACGCGCACGGTTCAGGTCCGTGTGGGGGCAACCCCGTGGAGGTTCGAGTCCTCTCTTCGGCACCAAGTTCCAGGTTCAGGGCGGTCGTGACCGCGAGAATCGGATTCAACGCTCATTGCATCTTTTGCAATGGGCGTTTTTTTGTCGGCGGGATGAGGTGAATAGGCGGGCGGATGGGGGTGTAGAGGGAGTGTCGGATCTTCTGGAGCGGATTCTTGACCGCACCGGTCGCGGGCGCAGTGCCGGGCCGTGCGCAGTGGCTCAACAGCCGGACCGGGAAGAGGATGCGAAGAGCAACGGAAACTGACCCAGTGGACCCAGCCGAGGAACGTGAGTGGCTGGTGGCGGCGCGCGGCGGTGATGCGCGGGCGTTCGGCAAGATTGTGCGGGTTTATCAGCAGCGTGCCTATCGCGCGGCGCTGGCGATTCTCGGCAATGGCGACGACGCCTGGGATCTGGCGCAGGATGGTTTCGTGCGCGCCTTCAACCACCTGGAGCAATACAACGTGGAGCGCCCCTTCTACCCCTGGTTTCATCGCCTGCTGCGCAATCTCTGCCTGAACCATCTGCGCTGGAAGCGACGCCGGCGGGAGGATTCGATGGAGGCGCTGGAGGAGAGCGGCGGATTCCTGCGCGCCGATCCGGCGGCGAGTCCGGAGCGGGTGGCGGAAGCAACGATTCTGGGGGAACGGATCAGTCAGGCGCTGCGGCGGTTGCGACCGGCGGCGCGGGAGATTTTGGTGATGCGCGAGATCCAGGAGCTGAGCTATGCCGAGATCGCGACCCTGCTGGAGATTCCCAAGGGGACGGTGATGTCCCGCTTGCACCACGCGCGGCGGGCGTTGCGGGTGGAGCTGGCGGCCTATGCGGCGGAGGTGATGTCATGACTTGCGAAGAGTTTGCCCCGCTGATCAGTGGGTTGCTGGATGGGGAGCTGGAAGCGACGGAGGTGGAACGGATTCGGACCCACCTGCGGGAGTGCGCGGCCTGCGCGCTGGAATATGAGGAGTTGGCGGAGCAGCGGGAGTTGACCGCCGGGCTGCAGTTGTCGATGCCGCCGGCGGAGGCCTGGGAGCGTTTTCACCTGGGGGTCTATCAACGCATCGAACGCGCGCTCGGCTGGGTGCTACTCTCTCTGGGTCTGGTGCTGGGCGGCGGCGCTCTGATGGTGCAGGGGCTGCAAGGCTGGTTCAGCGATCCCGCGATTCCGGGTCTGGCCCGTTGGGGGCTGCCGGCGGCGGGGATCGGGCTGCTGATCCTGCTGGTGTCGGTCGCCCGCGAGAAGTTCTTCATCCGCCGCAATGAACGCTACCGGGAGGTAATTCGATGATCGTCGTCACGACCCATGAGATTGCCGGGCGCAAGATTGTGCGCACGCTGGGGCTGGTGAAGGGCAACACGATCCGGGCGCGGCACCTGGGGCGCGACCTGGTCGCCGGGCTCAAGG
>JALXCG010000299.1 GCA_026991065.1 Gemmatimonadota bacterium
ACCATATACGGTGGAAGCTCGCGGTAGAACAACCCCGCCAGCCCCAAATAGGCCCGGGCCAAGGTACCCGGCACCGGAATCGCCCGCGCACCCGCCACTCGAATCGCCTCGCGCCACGGCAACGACCCCAACCCGGCAACATTGTAGACTCCGGCCGGCGCACCCCCGCTTCCGCTCTCCCGCGGGTCCGCCCCGCTCCGCTCTTCCACCTCCACCGCCGCCTTCGCCTCCGCCTTCACCGCCGCCTTCGCCTCCGCCTTCGCCTCCGCCACGGTCACGATCGCCGCCGCCAGATCATCTTCGTAGATGAACTGCATCATCGGGCTGAATCCGAGAATCAGCGGAATCGCCGGCGACCGCAGCAACTTGCTTATCTCATTGCGAATGTGCGGACCGATCACGTTCACCGGACGCAGCACCACAGTACCAACCTGCGGGTGACGATAGGCCCAGATCACTGCCTGATGATCCAACTGAATCGCATCGGCAATCTGCGGCAGCTCCCCTCCCGCCCGCAGCGGCTCATCCTCGGCAATCGGTATGTGGTTGTGAGGGTGCGCCCCATAGATATGGAAAGTCGACAACACCACCAGCCGCGACGTTGCGTATTTCAATGTCAGGTCGAGCACCTTGCGGCTGCCGACAACATTCAAATCGAACCGCTTGCCGGGATCCTCCTTCAGATTTCCAACTCGCCCCAGGTGCAACACATGGGTGGGCCGGTGAGCCCGAAAAATATCCTCGATCCGGGTCTTGTTGTAGTTGGCTTGATAACACTTGCTGACACCTTCCGGGTGCCGTTGCAGCGGCCGGTAATCCACGCCGATCACTTCATGGCCACGCGCCGCCATCCTCCGCGCCACCAGTGCCGCCAACCCGCCGGCGATTCCGGTAATCAGAACCCTGCCGCCACGCTCCGCCTTGACCTTCGCTTGCTCGCCAGCCATCACCCAAATACCGACTTTCTGCGCTCCCGCCCAATGGCGATCAACGCTTCGATCTTCGCCGTCACCTGCGCCACCTTGGCATCAATCGTCGCATCCTCGTCGTCAAAAGGCCCGCTGAAATACATCGGCTCGCCAAACTGAAGATAGAACCGCACCGGCCGCGGCAGAAACGCCAGCGGTCCCAGCAGCGGCAGCAGCGGCGGAATCGGCACATAGGGAACCCGCAACAGCTTTGCCAAAGTTCGCGCATTGTGAATGCTGGTCAGTGCCTCCTCCGCTCCAACCACCGCAACCGGTACAATCGGCGCCCCGGTCTGCAGCGCCAGGCGCATGAAACCGCGCCCGAACTCCTCCAGTTGATAACGTCGCCACCAGGTCTTGCCCAATCCCTTGGCCCCCTCCGGAAAAACCAGAATCGGCTGATCCGCTTCGAGCAGGTTGCGACAATTGATCGGGTCCCCCAGCACCACGCCCGCGCGACTGAAGAGCACATTGATCACCGGCAGCGTCGGCACCCAGCGCTCCACCATCGGCCGCAGCAACCGCGGCGGATTCGCCCGCAAAAGCGTCGCCAGCGCCAACACCACACCATCGAACGGCAACTGCCCCGAGTGATTGGCGACAATCAGAACCCGTCCCGCCGGAATCTTCTTGATCCCCTCAATCACCGGCCGGAAGTAGCGATAAATCGGGTATGCCAGAGAATAGACAGATTTACTCTCCTCGACACTGAACCCCCACGGATCGTAACCATCCGCCGGCATACCGAGACGATCGATTGCCGCCACCACCTCCGGCACCAGGTCAACCCCGCGCAGAAACTCGGTCACCGAACTCATCGCGAACTCCTCGTTCGTGAACAACGCAGCACTCGCCGGCCCGCCCGGCGGAAACTGCCGTTCACAACATCATACTCCCATCGCGCCGCCGG
>JALXCG010000300.1 GCA_026991065.1 Gemmatimonadota bacterium
CCCCGGAGCGCGACACCTAGAATCGTCCGGCGGGACCCGCAACCATCCACGCGGCACCCACTGCGCATGGGCGCCGCGACGAGGCTATTTGCCGGCAACCTTTTGCAGGAGCGCGGTCGCCACCGTGTAGCCGGCACCGAAAACCGACATGCAGGCGTAGTCACCCGGCTTCATGGTGGACTCCTGCGCCAGGCAAAGCGGCGCGCCGCAACTGCTGGTGTTGCCGAATTGGCCGAAATTGGTGGGCACTCGCGGGCTCGGCAGCGTCTCACCGAGAACGCGTTTGGCGACCCCGCCGAGCAGCAGGGCGCTCGGTTGGTGGAACATGAACTGGCTGACGTCGTCGACATCCAGGCCGTTGCGCGTCACCATTTCGCGGGTTTTCTTGACCACCAGCGGCACGACTTCGCGGAAGACGTTGCGTCCATCCTGCCAAAAATAGGGATAGGCGGCCTCGTTGTCCTGGCTGGCGTCGCTTTCAGCGTCGGCGGGACCGATCTCTCCGCGCATGCGCGCCAGAAACGGCTTGGTGCCGCCGAGGCCGGTGCGGATGTTTTGGCTCAGCTTGGAAACGCAATCGGTGTCGAGAATGGCGTAGCCGCTTTTGCCGTGGGCATCGGCGGGAGACTCCACCAGGGCCGCCGCCGCGGCATCGCCCCAGAAGAAGGAGTTGTTGGGGTCGCTGTAATCCACCGCGCTGGTGAAATACTCCGCCGAGACCACCAGAACTCGCCGGTGGACGCCGGCGGCGATCAGGCCGCGTGCTGCCTGCAAGCCGTAGACAAAGCTGGAACAGGCGGCCAGCAGATCGAAAGCGTAGGCATTGACCGCGCCGATCTTGCCCTGGATCTCGACCGCCGTGGTGGGGTAGATCCGTTCCGGAGAGGAGGTCCCGCAGATCACTGCGTCGACGGTCTCCGCCTCGACCCCGGCATCCGCCAGGGCATTCTCGCAGGCGCGCCGGCCCAGATCCGAGCCATGGATGCCGTTGGTGGACGGCTGGCCGTTCATGAGCGCGCGGCGGTCGATGGCGCGCCGCTCCAGAATGCCGATGCGGTCGCCAATATAGCGCGCGAACGCCGCCCGCAGCTCATCCAGCGGGCGATCATCGACCGAGTCGATACCCAATTCCTTGGCGCACCATTTGTTGCGCGCTACCCACTGGCGCAACGCGGCAGGGGAAGCGAGTGCGGCAATGTCGTCATTGGTGAGAATATCGGAGGGGGTGTACATGCCGCGCCCGGTGATGACGGGGGCTGACGCAGGATCCTGCATAGAGTCTCTCCGGATGGTGGGGCTGCAGCCGGAAGGCTGAGCCCGGGGCGATCATCACGATGCCGTAGCGGAAATCAACAAGATAGTGAGAAACGCCAAGCATAGCCATCCATGCAGCGCTTCTTGGGCAAAAAACTACTTCCACACTTTGGCCAGGAACTCCTGCACCTCAGGAACACCGCCCTGAAAGATCAGGTAGCCATCGTGCGGTTCCCGCTCGGTTGTCTCGCCGGCGACCGGAGTCGTCATCAGAGATTTGACCGCCTCGGGATCGTTTGGATGAACCCCCAGCGCCCAGCCGAGCTTCACATAAGCGGCTTCGGGAAGCATGTTCGCCAGCGGCACCACACCCAGGTCGAGAATCTCGCGCCCGGTTTCGTAGACGTGCATCTGAACAAACCCCCAGAGCGTCTGCAGGGTCATAAAAACTCCTACGCCCGCCGCCCGGGCCCGTTCCAGCGCCGGATAGAGCTTGCGATTCACGTGGCCGAGCCCGGTGCCGGCGATGACGATGCCGCGGTAGCCGCGGTCGACCACCGCGTCGATCATGTCGGGCTGCATGTTCGGATAGTAGTAGAGCAGGGTGACACGCTCATCGA
>JALXCG010000301.1 GCA_026991065.1 Gemmatimonadota bacterium
CCCCCTAGGACGAGATCGCACCCGAATTGGCAGTAGTGGTATCGGTATCTCCTCTGGTAGGCGAGAGAGCGGAGTTGTCGGAGCGACGCCTCCGCGAGTTCTGTCCTATCTTCGGCCGGATCGCCCTTCCCCCACAGGCGCGCGATAAAATGGTGTTGGTATCGATATAGTGAAACCGGTTACTGACAACAGTTTCTCCGAAGATCGGCCGAAATGGAGCGTGATTCCGTACTCGATGCCCGTTTTTTTTCGCCATCTGTTGCGACCAGCGTCGCCGAATTGGGGAAAATCGCTCACAGCGCCGCCGGCTCGAGGAGCCTGTCGCGCGTTGGCTTTCGAGCCCCGTGTTCGGGCCTGCTTCGAGATCGAGGCGCTGAGTCCGCGGGAAGACTGGTTGCCTTTCAAAGACTTGGCAACGCTGAGATCGGAGCAGGGACGGATGCGGGGCGACGTGAAGACAATGTGCGACAGGCTCCGAGCCAAGCGGAAGAGGCGGTTCCACCACCGACCACACACGAAAAAGCGAAAGCCGCCCCCCCGGAGATCACGCAGATCCGCCGCGAAAACCGGGAGTTGGCGGTCCAGCGGGAGCCGTCGCATCGAAACGCGAGGGCGCCGATTCCTGCGACCTTCGGCAAGCGCAGTCAGCGCCAAACCTACGGTGGCACAAGACCGTTTTCGATTCGCTGATTCCTGCGAATCGGGCGCGACCGAGAACCACCCGCCGGTTGCCATCGCCCATCTAAGTCACTGCAACAGCGTTTATATTGGCGCAGCGGGGCACGCGGCACGGTCTGTGCGTTATTGCGCGCTATGTCTGGGTTGCAGCCGGCTCTGAGTCGGCCCGGCGGATGTCGATCAAGCAGTGGCGCGTGGTCGCGAGATGCCGTCCGGGATCCACCCGGCATTTCCATTGGTGCGGTTGGATGCCCACCACAAACGAGTCGTCGGTCGCGCGACGGCATGGAGGGATCAAAGATGACAAAAGCAAACGCAATGGCAGGAGCCGCGCTGGTCGTGCTGTGCGCAGGAGCCGCGCCGGCCAACGACCAGGCGATTGTCAATCGCGGATCGAGCACCGTCTCCTACACCCAAGCCGAGCTTGAGATCGTACCCGCCAAGATTTGGTACGACACGGATCACGCCACCGCGGCCGTGGGCCTGCGCAATCGCCTGGGCGGCGGCATCGAACTCTCCGGAGTCCCGATCTGTTGCGACCAGGCGGAAGCGGTGATTCTGCACTGGTCCTACACCGGTGTGGGCGCCGATGCTCCCCCCGACCTGGACAAGATCCGGATTCTCCGCGTCACGCCGCCCGGCCCCTATTCGTGGCAGATTATTCAAGGAGAACTGGTGGGTGAAAGCGACGTCAATTGCTGGGAGTTCAACTCCACGGCCCGGGTCTATCGCAAGGTCCTGACCGCCGCGGAACGCGCCGCGCTCGGTTTCGACAGCGGAGTAAATGGCAGTTTCGCGGTATCGCTGATGCCGGGAACCACCCCCATCATGGGCGGCCGGGATCCCTGGGCTACCAACGGCTACGCCGATGAGCTGGCCGCCGCCGACGGCGTGGCGCTGACCGCCGTCTATCACGCCTCCTGTTGCGAAGACGAGATGGGCAAGACCATGCTCTTCGACGCCGCGGTGGATGGCTACGATGGGCTGGCCGGCAAGCTCTTCAACACCTCGGCCAGCTATGTGCTGCATGGGCTGGAGGTCGCCAACCAGTCGGAATCCCGGTTCACTTTCATCTCTTTCGGCGGTCAAACCGGCCACGGCGGTGAGATCGACGGCGCGGTCGCCGGCGAGGTGATGAAGATCAACGGGGTGGATGCCTCCGGCCTGGCTTCCTACGCCACCCGCTTCTACGACG
>JALXCG010000302.1 GCA_026991065.1 Gemmatimonadota bacterium
ACCGCTCTCGGGCCGGCGCTGGGTGTC
Source organism: Gemmatimonadota bacterium (assembly GCA_026991065.1). Lineage (GTDB taxonomy): Bacteria > JALXCG01. Next base: position 28 of record JALXCG010000302.1, read on the forward strand.
GCACAATGGGCGCAGCCGGCTGTGTCATAGGGAACTAGCGCGAAAACTCCCGAAACCCGGGCCGCGGCACAGCTCCTGCAAGGTTGGTCACGAACACCAGTCAGCCCCTGATCACTATAATGGAGAGAGCTACTCATGAAATTTGTTCCCGCAACCGCACTACTCTTGGCCTGCGTTGCCGCCGGTCCCACTACACCGGCCCGTGCCGACGGATCCGGATTCACCCTTTCCGTGATGGGCGGATCCACGGTTCACGATGATGACATCGCCATGGAGGATGATTTTCTTGGGGGTGCCCATCTCGGCTACAAGCTGAATTCCTACTTCCACTTAGAGGGAGTCTTCAACACCATGAAGGCGCCTTCCAACGGGAATCTGCAGGGCGCCTCGATCCGTTTCGACCACTACGGCCTTGACCTGGTGGTCAACCCTCTTCCGGGTCGTCTGTTGGAGCCGTATCTGGCCGGCGGCTATACCCGTTTGAACTGGGATCTTCCCGATGGCAATCACGGGTTTAACGGGTTCGAGGGAGGCGGGGGGCTGCGCCTGCGTCTTCTGCAGGGCGACGGCTGGACCTGGCATCTGCGGGCGGACGCCCGTGGTGTTTTCGCCAAGAATGACGAGGCGCTGGTGCGCCCGGCCGTGGTTGATGACCTTCAAGGTTCGCTGCTCTACACCGTGGGTCTTCAGTTGGGATTCGGCTCGCGGGCCAAGGACAGTGACGGCGACGGTGTGCGCGACACCGAGGATCGCTGCCCCGATACGCCGCTGGGAGCCGCCGTCGACGCCGCGGGCTGCCCGCTCGATAGCGACCACGACAATGTCTACGATGGCCTGGATCAATGCCCCGGAACGCCCCGGGGAGCCCGCGTGGACGCCCACGGCTGTCCCCGCGACAGCGACGGCGATGGGGTTTACGATGGATTGGATCGCTGCGCCGGAACGCCCGCCGGAGTACCGGTGGATGCCCATGGCTGCCCGCGCGACAGTGATGGCGACGGTGTTCACGACGGACTGGATCGGTGCCCCGACACCCCCCGCGGCGTAAAGGTTGATCGTCACGGCTGCGAAGTCACGAAGATGGAGCAGGAGATGCTCGATACCGGCATGGTGCGGCTGGACACGATCCACTTCCAGAGCGGCAAGGCAATCCTGAAGGCGGACTCCTACCCCAGCCTGAATGAGGTCGGCGAGTTGCTTTCCAAGTGGCATGACCTGCGCATCGAAATTGGTGGCCACACCGATTCCCAGGGTTCGGCGAAATTCAATCAGCAGCTCTCGGAAAACCGCGCGGCCGCGGTCCGCGATTATCTGCTGCGGAACTTCAGCGCGATCTCCTCTCAACAGATTCAAATCAAAGGCTATGGCGAGACCCAGCCGATTGCCGACAATGCCACGGCAAGCGGCCGAGCGCAGAATCGCCGGGTCGAATTCAAGGCACTCAATCGCGGCATCTTGACTCAATAGCTTGCGCACTTCCTGATCCGGATCTCGGTCGCCCCGCCGCGCGGGCAGTGGCGACCGAGATATCCGGGCAAGCAATGGAGAATTCCGATGGCAGTAGACGCTCAAGGCATGGACATGCTCTCCACCTATTCCCAAACCCTGGTCAAGCTGGTCGCGGAATACACTCCCAAGGTCGTGGCCGCGATCCTGATTCTGGTGATCGGGCGCTGGATCGCCAAGGTGATCACGACGACAGTGCGCAAGCTCATGGTCCGCGCGGAGTTGGACGAGACACTGACCAGTTTCCTCGCCAACACCCTCTATTTTGCCCTGCTGGCCTTTGTCGTCGTCGCCGCGGTTTCCAAGTTGGGTGTCGAAACCGCGTCTTTCATCGCCATCCTGGGCGCCGCCGGCTTCGCGGTTGGATTTGCCCTTCAGGGATCTTTGGCCAATTTCGCCTCCGGTGTCATGCTGATGATCTTCCGGCCCATGAAGCGCGGCGATCTGGTGGAAGCGGGCGGCGTGTTGGGGATCGTTGATGAGATCGGCATGTTTGCCACCACCGTCAACACGCTCGAAAACCGCCGGGCAATCATCGCCAATTCGACCATCACCGGTGGCAATATCCTTAACTACAGTGCCAATGGCAGTCTCCGCGTAGACATGACTTTTGGGATCGGTTACGGCGATGATATCGGCGAGGCGATTGCGGTGATGGAGAAGGTTCTCGCGGATGACCCGAACGTATTGAGTGATCCCCAACCCACCGTTGCGGTGCTCGAACATGGCGCCAGCAGCGTGCGGTTCGTTTGCCGTCCATGGTGCAAGCCGGAGCACTACTGGGATGTCTATTTCAACACCCAGAAGCGGGTGAAGGAGGAGTTCGACAAGGCCGGGATCACCATCCCCTACCCGCAGCAGGATGTGCACCTGCATCAACTGCCGGCGTGACCTTCAGCCCGGCGAGACGGGTGACGCGGTCGCCACCCGTCGTCGCCGGGTCGTGATGGGGGATCGCGTCGGGTTTCTCGGGCTTGATTCCAGGCGTTTTCTTTGCAATTGTCCTGCGGATGAAAGCCCTGCTTCGTTCTCTGCTCTGGTGCTCGCTGACTCTGACCATCTCCGTGTCTCCCGGCTTTGCCGCGACTTCCGGCGGCGGAGGGAGCCTGGGAGCCTACCGGTTCTTTGAAGGGAACTATGGTGTGTCCGGGCAGCAGGATGTCCACTACACCATCTACGCACCTCTGCAACCGGCTCTCCACGACGCGATTCTCTTTCTGCACGGTTATCTCAAGAGCGCGGACGACTGGTACATGCATCAGGAGGCGGTGGCCGGTCGCGGCGTGATCGGTGTGGCGATCGACTACCACGAAGAGATGGGGGATGCGTATATCCTGAACGAGGTTGTGACCGCCATCTCGCTTCTTGACGATTGGTGGGAGGTGCGCTCAATCTCGTTCTGCGGCTCCAGTTTTGGCGGTGAGGTCGCTTTCGAGACGCTCGCCAAACGCCCCGATCTGGGGATCGCGATGGCGCTGCTGATTTACCCCTCGCGGCCCGATGTCTCCCCCCAGGAAGTCGCGGCGGTCAATACGCCGGTTCTCAACCTGGTCGGTGAGGTCGACAGTTACTTTGGGGCCTCGCTGTGGCTCACCGACCAAGTAGCGCAGTTCAACCCCGACCTCTACTACCGCCTGCATGTCTACTCGGCCGAGGATTTCCCGGAGACTGCGCGCCACGGCTTTTTCTTTCCCCATCCCGGTGGCTTGAATGAGGTGGGCGAAGATAGTTTTGTTCGCTCCTGGGGATTCTTCGAGTGGGGCGCGAGGCGTGCGCCGGCTCCGCCCTGGCGTACCGATCCGACCCTTCTGCTTCGGGATGACCTGCTGACTTTCGGGGATTTATAAGCATGGAGTAGCCTGGACCCGGGGGCGAAGCGTGCACCACCCCGTTCGAGGGAAGATACGGGGCGCCACCGTTTTGAAGATCGGAAGTGGCGGGCGTGGTCCAGGGGTGATTCTCTCCAAAAAGAGGAGCGACACGGAATGAGCCCCGAACTCGACCGCGGATTGGGCTAAACTAAAGCTCAAACCCTACGTTGGAGGACGCCATGCTTCGATCCCGCTCTTGTGCCCTGCCACTCATCGTTGCCGCGCTTTTGTTGTCGCGGATCTCTTTTGCCGACACGCTCCCCCGGGGTGCCTGGGTGCCCGACGGGGTGTTGGCGAATCTGCAGGATTCGGCACTCAATACTGTAGCGACCGAGCTGGAGGCCACGCTCGATCAGGAGCTGCGTGACCAGCTCTACGCGATCAACAATGCCAAGATCTACGACGAAGGCTGTTTTTGGCAGTACAACGCCTACATCGATCATGTCTCCTACGTCGATTTTGACTATCCGCAGATTACGCTCGATTCGCGCGCCGGCTCGCTGCACTCCGATTTCCTGGTGACGAATCTCCGCATCGAGTTCGTCCTGGACGGGGAAGGGCTTTTCTGCGCCGACTATTATGACTGTGACTCGGCGGTGGATGTGGGGTTGATCAGCGGCACCGGAGATGCGGCGTTTTCGGTTGTGGATGGCCATGTCGTGACGCAGATGATCGGCTCGGCGGCGACGGTTTCCGGGTATGAATACGATACGTCCTGGGACTGTTTCATCATTGAAATCATTGCCGAGATCCTTCAGGACAGCATCGAGGATGAGCTGGAGGCGGCCCTGCTGGAGTCGATTCAGACCGACTTGCCGGCATCACTTGATGACCTGTTCGCCGGCCTGGAGTTCGCCGAGTCGGCCGATCTCTTTGATGTTCCCTATTTCATGGAGGGGCAGCCGCGTTTTGTGTTGGCGGAGGATTCGGGGATTACAGTTGGAGAGCAGAGCCGGCTGAGCGGTGAGAGTGCCCCCTGTGGCCCGGTGGTGGACGAGTTCCGTTACACTCCGGGGGCGGCTCCTGCGTTCGGTGACGGCGTTCCCGGAACCGGCGAGCCCTACGACATGGCGGTCTCACTGGCGGACGACATCTTCAATCAGCTGCTCTATACGACCTATGACACCGGGGCTCTGTGCGTGACCCTGGATGCCGATTCGGAGGAGCGCTATGGTGTCGCGTGGGACTATACGACCACCGATCTGATGCTTTTCTTCCCCGAACTCTATGAGCTGGCGCCGGACGCGGCGACGATGCTGCAGATTGTGCCGCGGGCGGCACCGGAAGTGACAATTGGTGAGGGAGATGGGTTCATTGAGGGGCAGTTGGATGTCATTCTGAACGAGACGGAAGTGTCGCTCTATGTGGATATCGATGGGGTATGGGAAAAGGCGCTGACCCTGGCTGTGACCGCCGATGGCGAGTTCCTGGTGCGGGTAACGGAGGTGGGTTCGCTGCGGATCTTGATGTCCGATCTGTTTGACATCGACATCACCATCGAAGATGAGCCTCTGGTTGATCTGAACGATCTGGTGATCGAGCGGCTGATGCCGCGGGTTTTGAGTGTTGTCGTTCCGATTATGTTTGCTTCGCTCGACGGGATTTGGTTGCCGCATGTGGGGGACTACGCGATGGTTCCGGTGGCGGTGCTGGCGGATGGCCCCGCCGCTGATTTCCTGTCGATCTATGTGTTGCTGGTCGCTCCCTGATGCGACAGGCTCCTGGATGACGGTTCCGGCGGCGTGCGGGTGTTTTCTGAGGCTGAATCATGATGCGATTCGATGGCAAAGTGGCGGTGGTCACCGGTGCGGGCAATGGCCTCGGGCGGAGCCACGCGCTTCTCCTGGCGGCGCGTGGCGCGCGGGTGTTGGTGAACGATCTCGGCGGTGGTGCGTTCGGCGGTGGCGAGTCGACCCAGGCCGCGGATCGGGTGGTGGCGGAGATCCGTGACGCCGGTGGCGAGGCGGTGGCCAACTACGCTTCGGTGGAGGATGGGGCGCGGATCGTGGAAGCCGCGCTCGACGCCTTCGGGCGGATCGACATTGTGATCAACAACGCCGGCATTCTGCGCGATGTGAGCTTTGCCAAAATGAGCCGGGAGGATTGGGATCTGGTGCTGCGGGTGCACCTGGAGGGGAGCTTCCGGGTGACGCACGCCGCCTGGCCCCACCTGCGTGAGCAGGGAGGGGGCCGGGTGATCATGACCACGTCGGCCGCCGGGCTCTACGGCAATTTCGGGCAGGCCAATTACAGCGCGGCCAAGATGGGGATTTTGGGGCTGGCGCAGACCCTGGCCCACGAGGGGCGCAAGAGCAACATCCACGTCAACACGATTGCGCCGATCGCCGGGTCGCGCTTGACCGAGACGATTCTGGCGCGGGAGCTGGTCGACGCGCTGCGGCCGGAGTATGTGAGCGCCCTTGTGGCTTATTTGTGTCACGACGAGTGCAAGGAGAGTGGAGCGCTGTTTGAGGTGGGCGGGGGATTCTTCGCCCGGGTTCGCTGGGAGCGCGCCGCTGGCAAGGTGTTTCGTTTGGGGCGGGAGATTACGCCGGAGGCGGTCGCCGGTGCGTGGGAGGCGGTGAACGATTTCAGCGAACCGGAGCGGGTGAGTCATCCGCGGGATCTCGCGGGGGCGATGGCGCCGATCATGCGCAACATTCAGGCTGGCCCGAGCCGTGGAGGGAACCGGTTCATCGATGTCGATGAGGCGCTGGGGTACGAATTCCCGGAATCGACTTTTGAATATGATGAGCGGGATGTGGCGCTTTATGCGCTGGGTGTGGGAGCGGCCGCCGATCCCACCGGTGAACGCCGCGGCGAGCTGCATTTTGTGTATGAGACACACTCCGACGGGTTCTGGGTGCTGCCGACTTTTGGCGTGATTCCGGGGCTTGATGTGATGTTGAAGATGGCGCGCGCGGGGGAGAGTGCGCCGGGATGCAACTATGGGTTGGAGCGGCTGCTGCATGGGGAGCAGTCGACCGAGGTGAGGCGGCCGCTGCCGCCGCGGGCGCGACTCACCACCCGCACCAAGATTGTGGAGATCTACGACAAGGGCGAAAACGCGCTGGTGATCACGGAGACGCGGTCGTTCGACGAGCGTGGCGAGGAGCTGATTGTCAATCGGTTCACCGCGGTGATTCGCGGGGCCGGGGGCTGGGGTGGAGAG
>JALXCG010000303.1 GCA_026991065.1 Gemmatimonadota bacterium
CTCTCTCGGCATCGGCCCCGCGGGTGAACTCGTGAAATGCTGGAACTCTTTCGGCCGCACCGACGAGTCGACGGGACACATTTCAGACCTTCTCTATCCGGACGCCAATCCACTGCCGCAACCGGGGTGGCTGCAGTGGCTCACCCATTCGCCGGTGGACATCCCCAAGTGTTACGAGTGCAAGCTGCTGCCTCTGTGCATGGGCGGATGTTCGTTCTTTGCCCGCAAGATGCGCGGCACGAGCCATCACTGTCCACCGGCCGACGTGGAACAGGCCCTGCGCGCCTTCGTTCGCCAACATCGATCGCGACCAACCGTGGAGCATGATGGATGAAGACCCCCCATCCCCCTTGCCGGGCCCGTGCCCCGCCCGGTGCGCTCCCCGGCCAAGACATTTCTCAATAACTGGTAACAACAACAATCAAGGAGAAGCACCATGCAATGGCTTTCCACCCCCGACATGTCAGCAGGCCCCAACGCGGACTGCACCCTCAACTTTGACTGCAGCCCCAAGGAATGCGACTGCTACGCAAGCGTTCCGGCCGGCACCAATGCAGCCGATACCATCGACGGCGCGAAGGTCGTCATCATGCGGGGCGACCCCAAATAGGGTAGAAACCCGGGCGGGGACTCTCTGCGTGTCGCCACGCGGACGCGCCGGGCTGTCCCCGCCCTCTGCCCGCTCCGCCCCGCAGAGGAAACAACCGTCCGGAGCCGGGGTTCGCGTGCTATTGTTCTGCTCGGTTCGTCTTTGAAGTCACTGGTGGTTGATCCAACATGGTTTGATAGGCTTGTATGCAATCTCTACTCTGCTGCATTGGCGTTCTGGCATTCTCCGCATCCCCCCCGCTCCCATCCACGGCCGATGATCCCCCGGTCCGCATGGTTGAACTCACCCAGGTGTCCCGGGGCCCGGCAATCGACGGCAAGCTGGATGACGCCGTGTGGTCGGCTCTTCCGGTCTACACCTCTTTTGTCGCGGGAAACCCTCATCTGGGTGAGCCGGCCAAGCTCGATACCGAAGTCCGTGTCTGCTACGATGAGCGCTATCTCTATGTTGGGTTCCGCTGCCTGGATCCCCAACCGCAGAAGATCGAAGCCCGCAACAGCATTCACGATGCTCTCCGGTCCGGCGACACCGTATTCCTGCTGCTGGACACCTTCGATGATAATCGAAGCGGCTACTTCTTCAGAAGCAACGCCGCGGGCGCCCAATATGACGCTCACATCGAGGACAACGGCCGAACCTGGGACGGCACTTGGGACGCAACTTGGTACTCCGCGGGCAGCATCGACGACCACGGCTGGCAAGCGGAGATGGCGATCCCATTTCGCGAATTGCGCTTTCCCCGCGGCGGATTCCAGCGGATTGGAATCAACTTCGGGCGCTACTGCCAGCATGAGCAAGAGACATCCCAGTACAGCCCCCCGGGCAGAAATGATGAGTACCAGATCCAGGTTTCACGCTGCGCCAGCGGAATCGGGTTGAATAGCAACCTGGAACTGGGCCGCGGATCCGTCGTGCCCACATTTGTCGCCAGGTTGCGCACTGAACCGGGCGGGTCTCGCTACAGTGGCACGACCTCGTCGGGGATCAACGGCCAATTTCACCTCACGCCGAACATACTTCTCGACCTGACCGCCAACCCGGACTTCGGCGAAGTTTCGGCGGATCCGACCGATGTCTCACTCTCCCGCTACGAGGTCTATTTCCCCGAGCGGCGTCCCTTCTTTGTCGAGAGGAATGACGCTTTTTCCACTCCTCTCATGCTTTTCTACTCCAGGCGAGTCGGCCGCGCCATCGGCAACGGAACCTACGTACCGATCGATGCCGGCGCGCGCATCACCGGCAAAGAACAGAGAGTGACTTTC
>JALXCG010000304.1 GCA_026991065.1 Gemmatimonadota bacterium
ACCCCGGCCGCTCCGGCCGTGGTCACCCCCCCGTCGCCCACGGTCGCCTGGCGCCCGGCCGAAGTCACGGTTGAGACCGCCGATCCAAGCATGGCCGCCGCCTCCAGCTTCGTGGTTGTCCCGGCGGCCCGGATCGGGGCGCCGCGGGCACCGGTGGCGCCGATGGATCTGCGCCTGCTCTATGGCGCCCGCAACGGCCTGGAGAGCCGCGGTTACCAGTGGGCGGGAAGCAGCATCCGCAACCCCGATCTGGTGGTGGCCGTGGATTGGCGCTTCCCTTCGCCAGGGGGCGCCGCCGGGAAACCGCTGCGCCGCTCCTGGCCCGAGCGCGTCACCGCCCTTCCCGGCGACCGCGACGCGATCGCAATTGCTCCCGAGTGGGGCCTCTGGCCACCTCCGTCGCGCCACGACTCCGCCCGGTCCGCCGCGGCGGACGACCCGGCGGCTCCTCCCGCCGCTCCCCTCGCTGAAGCGGCAAGTGAACTTCCCTGGCGCACCGCCACGGTGCGGGTCACCATTTTTGACTCCTCCAGCGGCACTCTCCTGTGGGAGGCGGAGGGACGTGGCGCCACTCAGGAATGGCGCGGCGGCGTCGCCCTGCCGCGCGTCCTCGATGCCGTTCTTGCGCGCCTGCCGCGGGCCCGGCGTCCCGCCCACCGCCTGCGCCGCGATGAGGGACGACTCGGCGTGCGACTGTGGATGGCCACCGACGACGGGCGCCACTTCTATCCCCGGGTGGAAGCCCTGGCGCCGGGCCTGCCTGCCGCCCAGGAATTGGAGGTCGGGGATCGGATTCTTGAAATCGAGACCACCGCGGCAGCCGATCTACCATTGGTAGACCTTTACGACCTTCTGCGCGGTCCGCCCGGAACGGTCCTGCGCTTGCGCGTAGCGCCGGCCGCCGGCGGGGAGCCGCGCGTGGTCTACATCCGCCGGGTGATCGGCCGCCAGCCATGAGTGTCCCTCGAATCCGCCGGTCGCTTGAGGACCCCGCTCTCGATCGCTATCTTTCCGCAGGCGAGTCGCCGCACTCGTGCCACTCCGCCACAACCCAACCCGTGCCTCCCGGACTTCCCAAAATGTCCATTCTCTCTGCCATCCGCTCCTCGCTTCAGGCTCCTCTTTTTGCGCTTTGCATTGCCCTTCTGGCCCCCGCCCTCATTCCCGGGCCCGGCCGGCCGGCTGCCTGCGCCAAAGCACTGCTGGAGGCTCCCGCCAGTCGCCGCCAGGTGCTGCTGTTCGGCCGCGTCGACGCTGAGTTGGCGCGCGACGTAGCGGAGCAGTTGCTCGACCTCGACCAGGAGAGCCACGAAGAGATTGACCTGCTGATCAACTCCACCGGCGGTTCCATCGGCGATGCCCGCGCCATCCTCAGCGTCTTCCAACTGATCGAATCACCCGTGAATACTGTTTGCATGGGCTATGCCTGGTCGAGCGCCGCCACCATCCTTGCCGGAGGTACCGGGGCACGGCAGGCGTTCGAGCACACCTCGGTGATGATCCACGAACTCTCCTGGGAGGACTCGGGGCGCATCTCCGCGCTGGAGACCACGGCCCGCCAGGGGCGCCGCGACAACGATCTCGAAGTGAGCCTTCTGGCCAGATTCAGCGGCCGTGACCCCGATCTGATCCGTCGCGACATGCGCCAGGACTTCTATCTCTCCGCCAGCGAAGCCCGCGACTACGGCCTGATCGACAGTGTGCTTCCGCTCAAGGGCGGCAAACACCGCTAGGAGCCCGTCGCGCATTGGTCGCGAGCGGCAGCGTCCAGGAGAAGCAGGCGCCACCGCTGCCGCCCGGCTCAATCTCGAGCCGGCTGCCATGCTGCTCCAGAATCCGCCGCACCAGCGCCAGGCCACAGCCGTCGCTCGCCGTTTCAGCCCGCGCCGCCTCCGGCGGCAATCCGGGACCGTTGTCCGCCACTTCGATCCGCACCCGCTCCCCCTCCGCCCGCGTTGTCCGAATCCTGATGCGGCAGCCGGAGCGAGCCGCGACCGCGTTGCAGAAAAGCTCCCGGAGGGCCAACTCCAACTGTTCGGGAACCGCTCTCACCCGCGGATCGGAGTGGTGCAGGTTCATCTCCAGCGCTGCCCCCCGGGCGCCGGGCTCCAGCCGCAGCGCGTCCACCGCATCGCGCACCAGCGCGTTGAGGTCGATCTCTTGGCTGCGGGCCTCGAAGTGCGCCAACCGGGTCAGGCGCCGCGCTTCCTGCCGGGCCTCCGCCACCACCCGGGTCAACTCCTCCCGCGCCGCCTCCTCCCCCGAAGACAGCCGCTCCAGCAACTCCTCCATCGCGGCCAGCGCCGCGCCGAACCACCGCCCGTCGCGCAATGCCCGGCGCCCATCCGCCGCCAATCTCTCCGCCGCGATCCGTCGCCGCTCCCGCCGGGTTCGCTCATTGATGCAGGTCACCCGGGTCAGCGCGCCCATCACCTCACCCGCATCGCTGTGTACCGGCGCGGCGGTAACCTCCACATCCACGCAGGCCGATTCGCCCGCGGCCCGCGGCCCCAGGCGCAAGCGCCGATCGCGCAGCGGTGCCCCCGTGGCGATGCTCTCGGCGATGATCTCCGCCAGTTCCTCACCATGTTCCAGCCCATCGGCCACCGGGTTTCCCCGCAACTTCCCGGCCTCGATTCCCCAGATCCTCTCCACCTGCCGGTTTGCCGCCTGCACCGCACCCAGGATGTTGGTCGAGACCAGAGCATCCGGCGCACCGTTGAAGAGCGCGTCACGATAGCGTTGTGCCGCCTGCAACTCCTGAATCAGGCTCATGTTCTTGACCGCGATCGCCAGTTGGGCCGAGAGCAGTCGCAGCACCCGCTCGGTGGCCGAACCCAGAGTTTCCGGGTGATTGGTCCAGAGCGCGATCACGCCCAGATTCTCCCGCGCAAAGAGCAGCGGAAAGGCGAAGAGCGCCTGCGCCGTCTGCGCTTCCAGAACCGACGCATCCGGGTCGTTCAGCGTGTCCGCCACACAGCGCCCCTGCTCCTGCATCGCCACCTTGCCCAAGATGCCGTCGCCGACATGCAGCTTGCGCGCCGGATTGTCGAGCGATCGCAGCCAGCGCCCGCGCACCACGAACACTTCCGCCTCTTCGGTGCCGGTCAGCCGTGCCAACTGCTCGGTCACCCGCCGCATCTGCGTGGCCACGTCGCTTTCGCTCGCCAGTGCCTCATTCACCACACGCAGCAGCGACAATTCATCAATCTTGTCCTGCAGCGTCTGTTGATTGCGCTCCAGGAGGCGTCGCAGCATCGCCTGTTGCGCCTCGGTGCTGCCGCGCCGCGTTCCCTCGCGATTCGCCCCCGTCTCCGCCGGCCCCTCGCGATCCGCCTCCATCGCCTCCATCGCTGCCGTTCCGGCCATCGCCTCCGTCGCTGTCGTCCCCTCCGTCCCTGCCGTCACCGCTGCCGCTGTCGCCGCCCTCGTGTTCGCTGCCTTTTCCCCTCTGCCCTCCCCATTCTCCACGCGTGCTTCGACCCGCGTCACGAGCGCGCTCCCGGTCCACGGACGATTCGCTGCCGGATCGCCAGCAGATCCCGCAGCGTGACACCCAGCGGCTCCAGCCACTCCGGCGCGATCCCCCCGCTGCTCTCCGCCGACTCTCCGCCGTCATCCCCCACCGCGTTCTTCGCACCCTCCTCGGCCGCCTCATCGAAATGCGCCAGCGCATTCGCCAGCCGCAACAGCGCCGCCAGCACCGGGGCTTCGGTCGCGCCTTCCGGTGCGTGGTGTGCCCCGACCCCATCCACCAGCAGGCCCGGTAACTGCCACCGTTCCAGCAGCCACGCCCCCACCTCCTCGTGGCGAACCGCGAAAACCCGTTCCTCGATCTCCCGCGCGGAATCTCCAGTCGTGATCTGGATCTCCATCACGTCGGCGTACTGTTCAGGAAACTCCCGCTCAATCACGATCTTGCCGATGTCGTGCAGGAGCCCGGCGACGAACAGGTCCGGAACCTCCGCCTCCACCTTGGCCTGCGCCCCGATCGCCCGTGCCAGCCGCGCCACGAGAATGGAGTGTTCCCACAAGCGCTCACGCACCACCGGATTGCCCGCATCGTTGTCCCACATCCCCATCACCGCCGCCGCCATCGCCAGGGATTGCACCTCTTCGAATCCCAGCATGGTGATCGCCAGCGAAACACTGGTCAACTGGCGGTGGAATCCATAGTAGGCCGCGTTCACCAGGCGCAGGAGCTTGGCGGTCAAGCCGGGGTCGCGACAGATCACCGCCGAAAGATCGTCCGCTGACGTATCGGGGTTGAGCAGCAGTTCATTGATCTCGCCGACCACGGCGGGAAAAGTCGGCAGATCACGGATCTGTCGCAGATGCGCCCAAGTCAGTTCCCGATTGGCATTGAGCGGCTGCGGATCTACGGTCAGAGCGGGGTTCGAGAGACGGGCCATGACGACTCCAGAGCGGGTGGATATGGACATCCACTTCTATCATCGGCAGATCCCCGCTGATCCCCGCGCCTTTTTGCCCTACCCTTCTTCGCGCACCTCGCGCACCTCGCGCACGGCGCGCACCAGCGCCTTGATCTCCCCGATACGAAACGGCTTGGGCAGAACCTGGTCGACCCCCTCGTGGCGCTTTCCATCGGTCGCCCAGCCGGTCATCAGCACCACATGAGTCGCGGCTGCCGCGCCCTTAATGCGCGCCGCCAGATCCTCTCCGCTCTCGGCTCCCAAGTAGAGATCGGTAAAGACCAGGGCGTGGCGATGCTGCACAAAAAGTGCCCACCCGTCGGCCGCCGTCGCCGCCCCATCGACCGGGCATCCCTCGCCGTTCAGCACATCCCGCAGAATGTCCCGAATGCTGGGATCATCATCGATCACCAGCACCCGCAACCCGGCAGCACTCGATTGCTCCGGTGCCTCGTCCAACCGGCTCTCGTCGCCTCTTTCGACCCCCTCTTCCTCCCGCGCCGCCGTCGAGCCCGGCATCTGCCGCCCCCCATCCAGCGGCCCCGCGCCGCTCGCAGCGCCCAACATCACCCCCTGCTGCTCCCCCTCCAGCGGACACACCCTGCGCGCGATTCGACGGCTTCTCTCGAACGCCGTCGCCGTCTCCAGCGCCAACCCCACCAACTCATCAATCTCCGCCGCCAGCGACTCCTCCGGCACCCTCATCTGCAACTGCTGCCCCTTCAGAACCAGGGCCGCCAGATGGTTTCCCGCAGCATGCAACGAGCGCCTGAGTTCCGCGTTCAGCGCCGCCTCAGTGGGCTGCCCGCCACCCTTCACACCATCCTTGCCCGTCCCGGGAAGCTCCCGCATCACTCCTCATTTCCCGGTTCCGCCTTGGCTTCCAGCTCCTGAATCTGGTCCCGCACCCGCGCCGCCCGCTCAAAATCCTCCGCCGCGATCGCCGAATTCATCTCCCGCCGCAAAACATCGAGCTGATCACCGCGTGACTCCGGCGGCGGCGAAACCTCTTGCGTGAGCGCCTCGACCGCCTGCCGCACCCGGTCGGTACTGGGCCGAATCGAACCCACCACCGGCGACGAGCGCAGCCGCGGCGGCAGAATCACCGCCTCACCCCGACGCTCCACCTTGCGCACGCACGCCTCCTCCATCACCGACTCCTCCACCAGAATCGGAATCTCCGCCTTGAGGGCCAGCACAATGCTGTCCGAAGGACGGGCATCGAGCACGTGCAAATGGTTGTCCGCCGTGCGCAACGACAACTCGGCGTAAAACGTCCCCTCCTCCAGCCGCACGATCGCCACCCGTTCCACCCGGCACTCGAACGCCCGGGCCACATTCATCAACAGGTCGTGCGAGAGCGGCCGCTGAAACTTCTCGCCGATCAACTCCAGATGGATCGCATAGGCCTCGGCCGGACCGACCACGATTGGCAGCACCCGATCTTCGCGCCCCGCCTCGCGCAAAAAGACCGTCTTGCCCTCGTGATGGGGCAGATCCGCCAAGCCGACCACTCTGACCTCGACAAAAGCCACGAAATCCTCCTGCAAACAAAACAGTTTCTGCGCTCAGGCAGTGGCGCCGCTGGAAAACACTCGTCGATCGCGCCCTCGCCCTCATTAAAGATACTAGGAGCCGGGGGGGCCTCTCGGCAACCCGACGTTTCCCCCAGTCGGCCTTTCCGGTCTCTCTTTTTTTCCGCTTTTTTTGTCTGCACCTCGCGCGCCCGTCCGCCCCGCCGGCGCCCCTCGCCCCGGTGCAGGAAGGCCCGGGTAGCGCCCGGATCGCCCCGAAAAAGCCGACCGCCGGCGGACCTGCGTTCAGCTTCTCCCCGGCCTCCCAGTCCGCCGCAAGCGCGCCACCCAGCGCCGTCCCAGGCGCAGCATCAGCAGCCCCAGTGCCGCCCCAACCAGCACTCCGGCCACCACATCGGCTGGATAATGCATCCCCACATAAACCCGCGAATAGGCCACCACGATCGCCACCGTCCAGAAAGCCGCCCGGCCGCGCGGAACCAGGCCGCTCCACAGGGCCGCCTGGGCGCCCACATTGACCGCGTGGGTCGATGGAAAGGAGCGGGTCCCGCTCATCCCCAGCAGAAAGCGACCGTGGGGGAAAATCTGCTGCACTCCGTCG
>JALXCG010000305.1 GCA_026991065.1 Gemmatimonadota bacterium
GGATCATATCCTGCATCTTATACTTATACAGGATTACAGATTGATACAGATAATGACGGTATTGCTGATCCGGTCGTGATTACGATTACAGATGCTGATTGTAGTGAGGAATCAATTACGATTATTCCTCCAACAACTTGTTCTGATGCATGTGATATTGATGCTACTCTCACAAGTGATGTGAGTTGTGATGACAGTGGCACAAGCTCTGATCCTTCAGATGACACCTATACCTTCGGTATTACGGTGACAGCCTTGAACGGAGTCGGATCTAACGGATGGATTGCGGAAGTTCCAAATGAAGGAACGGTAACGGGTGAATATGGAGTAGAGCAAACATTTGGTGCTTACTTTATACCGGCAGCAACAAGTATTACCATCGTTATTCATGATGCTGATAGTGCTGATTGTGTAGCGACAGTGAATGTTGCCCCACCGGTAGGAGGTTGCTCAGGTGATTGTGCGATTACGGTGAACTCAGGAGGTAGTACAATCTGTAATGATGCAGGAACACCTGCTGATGCTTCGGATGATTATTGGACAGTACCAGTCATTGTTAGCGGTAATAATACCGGTTCTGGCTGGACTGCTACAGACAACTTGGGTAATAACTACCAAGGTGCTTATGGTGAGGATGTCATTGGGCACTACTCATTTGATTATGAGGCGATCACACTTACATTTACAGATAATGCAGATGGTGGATGCGTGACATCCATTACTGCGACGGCACCGGAAGGACCATGTTCTTATCAATGTTCTATTGAAATTATCATTATTGATAAGGTCTGTGAAGATCATGGAACACCATCAGATCCTAGCGATGATACTTATTTTGTAATCTATACCGTAGAAGGGTTTAATACAAGTGGAGGATATGTCGTAGACGGTAATGAGAATGAAAGCTTTGCTTTTGGTACTACTCAATATATTGAGATGGGATCAATTAATGCAGAGGAAGGTTCATTCTGTGTACATGATTTATTAGATGCTAATTGTAGTGATTGTGTTTCTTTCACACCTCCACCACCATGTGATATTTGTGAGATAGACTACGTGATCGTTGATGAACCGGTATGTAACCCGGATGATAATACTTATAGCTTTACAGTAAGTGTGATTGGAATTAATAGATATAGTGATTTAGGATGGAGAGAAATAGGAGGATTAGAGAATACCGGGCTTTATGGAGAACAGGTTACTTTTGGACCATACCCAATTGGAGAAGATCAACATATCGTTATTGCTGATATGACTGATAATCCTTGTCGAACGGAGTTTGATGTGACATCACCTGAGCCTTGTGAAGTGACTTGTAGTATTTCTTATGAGGTATTGGCTATAAATTGTGATGATAGAGGAACAGCAACTCCTGATGATGATTTGACTAGATTTACAGTTCAAATTACAGGAAGTGATGAAGATGGATGTTGGTTAACAAACCAAGGACTTACAAGTTCTTATGGTGAGAGTACCATTATTCTTCCAGCGGATGATTCTGATTACTTTATCACGATATATGATTGTGTTGATGCTTCTTGTAGTACTACATTAGCATTACATACAACTGTTCCTTGTTCTACGAGTGCATGTGATATAAGTGCAAGTGTAAGTTCATTGGATTGTGATACAGATGATGCCGGCAACTTTGTAGTAAGTGTTCTTGTAGAGAATGCAGGAGCCGGAACATCATGGCACACATTAGACGGACACGGCGCTGGTAATTACGGAACAGTAACGGCAATCACAGGCAACTATCCTGCGGATGGTTCAGCCTTGACAATTACAATAGTAGATGATGAGGATGCAAACTGTACAACGGAAGTGACCTTGACATCATTGACAAGTGATGATTGTCCAAGTGCATGTG
>JALXCG010000306.1 GCA_026991065.1 Gemmatimonadota bacterium
GCTCACAGCGAAGCCGAAGTCCGCGCCGCCCTCAGCGCCGCCGGCTTCACCGCGATCGAACGCTACGAACACCTCACCGACGCGCCCCCCACTCCCGAAAGCGAACGCATTCTCGTCGTCGCCCACACCCCCTGACCCTATGCACGCTCCGTCGCCTCCTCTACTTCATACTTCATCAGCTTGGGCCAATCGACCGATCTTCACAATGGACTTTTTTTCGACTGCACCTCTCGCGCGTCCACGGACCGTGGCACGGCCTTGCCACCGGAGCAACCGGCGCAACGCCCCGCCGGGATCTCGCCGAAGCCGCGGGTGAACCCCCAAACCGCGTTCGGCTCCAGACCGGGTTCGCGGGCGATCTTTCAGGGGTTGCACGTGCTCTCCGGACCGCGCCGCCCGCGCTGCTGCGGCGCATCGAACAGGTTGCGGGAGTAACCGCGGCTCCGCTGCATCACCCCGGGGAAAGAGGAGCTGCGACCATTCGCCGCCTGCCGTAGAATCAAGCACCACGGGGGTCCACAACAACAACCCAACCAAAGGGAAAGCCGATGTCCCACGCAATCTCACCGACAACGGTTTCCGGCCATCTCCTCCCGGCCCTGCTGCTGCTCTGCGGCCAGCTCGGTGCCAGCGCCGTCGAACCCACCCGGATCGATGCCCTCGATGTACCGCTCTGCCCCGGTGGCGTGGTCGGAGACACGCTGCTGGCGCCGGAGATCGAGATCCTCGGCGCCGACCCCGGCAACATCAGCGGCAGCGCCCGCAACATCGATTCACGCAACACCTGGGTGGTGCTCTGGGCCCTGACCAACCGCTGGTATGTGCAGCCGCTGGTTGACGCTCCCTACACCACCATCTGCGCCGACGGTTCCTGGGACAACTGGACCCACGACTGGGACAGCATGGTCGCGCTGGTGGTGGATTCCACCTACACCCCGGGGGCGACCCGTGACTATCATCCCTCCCTCGATCCGGGGGTTTTGGCCTGGGATGAGGTCACCGCGCGCACCATCCAGTTCAGTGGCTACCGCTGGTCGGTGCGCAACGCCGACTCGCCTCAGGGGCCCGGGCCCAACTACTTCTCCGACGATCCGGAGAACGTCTGGGTGGATGCGCAGGGGCGTCTCCATCTGCGCGTCACCCAGCGCGACGGGCTCTGGCGCTGCGCCGAGATCTACCTGGAAGACTCACTCGGTTACGGCACCTACACCTTCCGCGTCGCCAGCTCGATCGACACCCTGGATGGGCAGATGGTCTTCGCCGGATTCGTCTACGAGACCGATTCGCAGGAGATCGACATCGAGCTGTCACACCGGTTGGCGGCGCCCCACAATGCGCAGTTCGTGGTGCAGCCCTACTACACCCCCGGCAACCTTGAGCGATTCGACATGCCCGGGGTCAGTGTTGCGACGCACCAGTTCGCCTGGAGCGCGCCGCAGGTCGAGTTCCGCTCCTGGACCGGCCGTGCCGACGAGCCGCAGCCCGGAGATTGGGTCCACGGCTGGACCTATGGCGGAGCCGACAATCCCCCGCCCGGCAACGAGCGGATGCATTTCAATCTGTGGCTGGTCGACGGCGCGCCGCCACAGAGTGGCCTTGGCGATGAGGTGATCGTCGAGTCGTTCGATTTCGCGGCCGCTGCCCGGGAGCGCACAGCGCACTGTTCGGATCCGGGGGGTCGGCGCGTCGCAAGAGCGGCGAGGGGCCGTCAGGAAATCCGCTAATCAGTTGACGAAACGCTCGTTGCGCGGCATTCCAGGAGCTGGAACAGCGTTTGCTCTTGGGACCGGGGCAGAGCGCGGACATTCACCGCGCGCCACCCATGCAACCCGTCTGCTCACCCCGCGGCCTTCCGGGGGGTGAGCGCGG
>JALXCG010000307.1 GCA_026991065.1 Gemmatimonadota bacterium
TCCATACGCTCCCTTCTTTCAGTGCACCGCCGCAGCGCACCGCCCAACTCTCGCCACCCGCCCCGGAGCAGGCAGCCGCACCGCCCGCTCCTCTTCATGCCGAACCGGCGGCAGCGCCGCAAGCCCCGGCTTTGGGCTCCACGCCGCCGCTTCCATCCTGTCCTCTGCGGAAACCCGCCGCCCCCGTCACGCTAGTGCACCACAGTAAAGAGCGCTCCCGCCGACGAGCGGGCAAAGGGGTAGACCCCGGCGTGGATCTCCATCGCATAGTCGCCGGCCGGCATCGGCGGAACCTCCACAGTGCGGCTGAAATCGACGCTTTCACCCGCCTCCAGCGACAGCATCCAGCGACTCTCCGGCGGAGCGAAACTCCCCGCGGCGCCGGTTACCGTGACCCAAACCTGCACCTCATTGGGCTCGCTCAGCAGATTCTCCACCGTCGCGTCGGCCAGCAGCGGATCCCCCACCCGCACAGTGGCCGGATCCAGCGCCAGGCTCAGATCGACCGTGGGCGCCGTGCCGAGAAGCGCGGCGGCCGCCGGCAAGTCGATGATGCCGCGCCCGAAGGTGTTGTCTTCGCCGGGCGTGCCCTTGTCGCGCGCGCTGAGATAGAGTGCGGCCTTGAGCTGCTCCACACTGGCGCCGGGATCCACCTGGCGCAGGAGCGCCAGCGCGCCGGCCACATGGGGGCAGGCCATCGACGTGCCGGACATCGTGCCGTAGCCGTCGTCCTTGCGGATCGAGCGCACATCCACCCCGGGCGCGGCAACCTCCGGCTTGATCGTCTGATGATCACAAGGCGAGGGGCCGCGGGAGGAGAAGGAAGCGATGTTCTCATTGCGGTCGGTCGCCCCGGTCGAGAAGGTATTCAGCTCCGTGGTGATGCGGTCGGCGGGAGAGCGCGGGCCGACATTCCCCTCATTGCCGGCCGCGAAGACCACCGCGGCGCCCATCTCCTCGCAGACATCGATGACCTCCCAGAATACCTGGCTGCACGGCTCGAAGAAGCCCCAGGAGTTTGAGATCACGGTCGGCACATCGGTGTAGGTCATGGGATTGTCGTCGGGATCCGCGGCCCATTGGAACGCCCGGATCACTCCCGCTTCCGAGCCGGAACCGTAGCGGTTAAAAACCTTGGCCGCGATCCAGTGGGCGCCGAACGCCACTCCGATCGTATCCGCGGTGGCGGGGTCGAGGCCGGTCATCGTGCCCATGGTGTGGGAGCCGTGGGTGGGCGAAAGAACATCGTTGTCGTACGGGAGCGGCTTCCCGCCCAGCGCATCGAACCAGGCCGTGCCGGCCTCCACACCGGGCTCGAAACCGCGCCACCGAACTGTGATCGCGGGGTGCAGATAGCGTACGCCGGTATCGAGATTGCACACCACCGAACCGACGCCGGTGATGCCCATCGCCCACAGCTCCGGCGCCTTGATCTGGCGCAACCCATACTCGGTGCCGCCCACCGAATTCGGGGACGCCGGGGCGGAACTCACCGGGCGGATCAGCTCGATCGGCAGATCCGCGTCGACCGCCGCCACCTCGGGACGCGCCGCCAGCGCCGTGATCGCCGCGGGGGAGCCCTCGACCAGCAGCATGTTGTTGATCCAGAACGACTCGAAATGAGTGATCGAGCCCGGGCCCTGCCAGGTGTCGATGGCGTGAATCATCGGCTTTTGCACCGCCGCGCTGTGTGCCCGCAAGGTGCGACCCAGTTCCCGCGCCAGAGCGCCGCGCTCAGTGACGCCACGGGCCCGGAGTTGGCTGGCCAGGAGTCGCGCCGGCAAATTGTCGTGAAACGAGAAAAGCGCCCGGATGCTGGCATCCGCGGGGGCGGCCAGCAGCTCTTCGGTCAACTCTGGAGAGAGCTGG
>JALXCG010000308.1 GCA_026991065.1 Gemmatimonadota bacterium
CTGCAAGCGCTGGCCACTCCTCCACCCGCACCTGTTGCGCCGCCGGCCCCGTCCATCAACGCAGCGCAGCGGGCTCGTTTCGCGGAATCGATCCGGGAAAGCCATCGCCGCATTCGCGAAGCGCACCGCAGGTCGATATCCACGCCACGTCTAACCGCCTCGGGAGCGGAGCGTATCGTAGAATTGGAGCAGGAGGCTTTCGATGTCCTCCACTACAGCATCGCGCTCACCATCGACCCCGACAACCCGACGGAGTACATCAACGGCCGCGTCGACGTGCAACTGGAACCGACCGGCCCCAGCCTGGATAAGGTCGAATTGAACCTCGACGACCGGTTGACCGTCTCCAGAGTGCGTCGTGATACCGGCGATCAGACATTCGTGCAGGCGAGTGATGTTGTCACGATCACGTTGGATCCCCCGCTCGGCCCGGGCGAGCAGACCTCGCTGCGCGTGATCTATGCCGGCTCGCCCAACGTAGACGACGGAGACGCGTTCGACATTGACCGTTCCCGCGCTTTCCCGGTGGTCTGGACCAATTGTGAACCGGAGGGATCTCGGGATTGGTGGCCATGCAAGGATCGCCCGGATGACAAGGCGCCCGTGGACATCAGCATCACCATGGACGCCGACTATGTTGTCGCCTCCAACGGGCTGCTGAGCGGCATCACCGACAATGGTGACGGAACCGCAACAACTAACTGGGCAACCTCATATCCGCTTGCAACCTACTTGGTGGCGATCACGGCCACCGATTATGTGCTTTTCGAAAATAGCTATGAATTGCATGCGGGGGGAACGCTTCCGCTCACCTTCTACACTTACCCGGAGAATGAAGCCGACGCCCGGGAAGATGTAACCTCCCTTCCCGGAATGCTGGACATCTTCGAGACCGACTGGCTCCCCTATCCCTTCGCCACCGAGAAGTATGGCCACATGGAGTACCCCTGGGGCGGCGCCATGGAGCACAGCACACTCACCAGTTACGGCACCGACCTGTACACTGGGGATCACTATTTCGACTGGATCATGGCGCACGAGTTGGCGCACCAGTGGTGGGGTGACATGGTCACCTGCGGAACCTGGGCCGATATCTGGTTGAACGAAGGCTTCGCTACCTATGGTGAGGCGATCTGGACCGAGGGCATGGACGGTTATGACTCCTACCTGTACTACATGCAAACGCTGAAAAGCTCATCCTTCTCCGGCCCGATCTACGATCCCTACTACACCTTTAGCTCGACGGTCTACGACAAGGGCGCCTGGGTCCTGCACATGCTGCGCGGTATCGTTGGCCGGGAAACGCTCATGGAAATTCTCCAGACTTGGGGAACGCGCTACTCACAACAGTCCGCGGTAACCGCGGATTTCGTGGCAACCGCCTCGGAAGTCGCGGGTGAAGACCTGAGCTGGTTCTTTGATCCGTGGCTCTACGAAACCGGCCGCCCACGCTATGAGTATTCGACCAATCTCATCCCGGAACCGGGAGATTCGACCACGATCGAGATGGAGTTGGAGCAGGTGCAGACCGGCTACTCGCCCTACCGAATGCCGATCACTTTTCGCCTGGTGACAAACACCGGCAGCTATGTAGACACCACGGTGGTCAACGACACCGCATTTGAGCGTTACACCTTCCACGCCCCGGGGACGGTGATCGGCGTCGATCCGGATCCGGAGGGTTACATTCTGGCGACTTTCCGGAAGGTGCCGTGGGTTGGAATCGGTGGCGAGACTCCCGATGCCCCAATACGATCCACCCATTTGGGCAATCCGGCTCCCAATCCGTTCAACCCACGCACTCTCATCCCGGTCGAGATGCAAAGCCAAGGTCATGCCGAGCTGCGCATCCATGATCTGGCCGGGCGCACGGTGCGCAAACTCTTCTCTGGAGACCTCAAGGCAGGCACAACCAGATTCACGTGGGACGGCACATCCGACCAGGGGACTCCGGTTCCGTCGGGAATCTACTTGGTTCGCCTCGAAACCGGCAACGCCGCCATTCAAACGCGCAAACTCATGCTCTTGAAGTAGCCAGAGGCCGGCGCCACGGCCAGTCACTGGCGGGGAACGCGCTCCAGAAGCGATTCCAGCGCGCGTTCCCCAGCAGCGGCATCAACCTCGACAAAGTCCCCGAACTTGCGGAACCAGGTCATCTGCCGTTTGGCATAGCGGCGAGTTGCAATCTTGACCGCCTCGATGCTCTCTGCCAGGGTCATTTCGCCTCGGAGATGCGCGCGTACTTGGTCATAGCCCAGGGTCGGCAGGCGCGAGAGCGCCTGCTCGCCCCAACGCGCCACCAACCGCCGAGTCTCGTCGACCAACCCGGCGGCAAAAAACCCCTCCACCCGGCGGTCGATGCGCTCAACCAGGTCTTTGCGCTCGCGCACCAGCAGAAAGCGTGGCCCGGTGAGTTGCAGCGGCCGCGTCTGCAGAGAGCCACCGGCGGACGCCCCGATCGCAGCAAGCTCCAGGGCCCGCAGAACCCGGCGCGGATTGGCAAGGTCGATTCGCCGCGCGCTCTCCGGATCGCGCCGGCGCAACTCCTCCACCATTGACGCCAGCCCCCGCCGCTTCAGCCGCTCCTCCAGCAGCCGGCGCTGTTCGGGATCGGGTGGCTTCCGGTCGGAATCAAAACCAACCAATGCCGCCTGGAGATAGAGGCCGGATCCTCCCGTAACGACCGGCAATCGACCCGACGCCCAGGACTCCCCAATCCACCTGCGGACATCCCGAGCGGCTTCGCCGGGTGTCCACGGTTGGTCCAGATCCCGGGAATCGATGCCATAGTGCGGCACCCGCGCCCGCTCAGCGGGACTCGGCTTGGCCGTGGCCAGATCCATGCCACGGTAGATCTGGCGTGAGTCGATCGAAACCACCGCGATCGGAATGCGCTCCGCCAGTTCCAGCACCAGCTGAGTTTTCCCTACCGCGGTCGGTCCCGCCAGCAACAGCGCCACCGGGGCGGCAGTGACTTCGGATGCCATCGGTTCTATGCCGCCCTTTCAGGCCTAAACGCGCCCAAAACGGCGCTCGATCTCCGCCAAACCGATCCGAACGACCGTAGGCCGTCCATGGGGACAGTAGAAAGGCTGTTTGGTGGCAAAAACCTGATTGACCAACTGCGCCATCTCCTGCTCATTCAGCGGATCGCCGGCCTTGACCGCTGCCTTGCAGGCGAAAGTCGCGGCGACCCGCTCGATTCCCAGCAAACGCCCATCCCCCGTCTCCGCCAGTTCACCCAGAAGATGGCGAAATACCTGCCCGGCACGAGCATCGCGTCCAACTGCCGGCACGGCAACCAGCGCGACTCTCTGGGAACCGCGCCGCTCTATTTCGTAACCGACGCGGGCGATCGCCTCCGCGTAGGACTCCAATACTTCATCCTCTTCCGGCGCAAGATCCAGCTCGACGGGAAAAAGCAGCCGCTGAGCCGGAACCGCTCCGGCGAGAATCGATGCCATCGTCTCTTCGAAAAGCACACGCTCATGCGCCGTGTGCTGGTCGACCATCACCAGGTCACCCTTGAGTGGGGTAAAAATGTAGGTGCGTGCGAACTGCCAACAGGAAGGCATTCCCAGGGGGGGCATCTCGCTGGGCGGCCCTGTCGCCACAAGTCGGCTCCCCGCAGAGCGCTCTCCAACCTGCGCCGCCATGGCCGCGCGCATTGCGGCCGCGCGTTCGGCAATGCCACCGCTCTCTGGATCGGCGGCTTCCGTTGCGCCGCTTTCCCAGTTGATCTCAGCCTGCGGGGGCAGATCGGTGGCCTGGTCCGGTGTCCCGCCGGAAGGCCCTGGAGTCGACTCAGAAGGAAGACCGGGAGCTGGGCTCCCCCCGGAGGAGCCTGGCGGACGCTCACGCACAATCGACAAGGTGTGCCAGGTCGGGGTCACCCCCGCGGATCGCAACATCTCGGACAGCGCGTGGCGCAGCGCGCGAACAGCCTCCTTCGGCTCACGGAAACGGATCTCCGCCTTGGCCGGGTGGATGTTGACATCCACCCGCGCCGGGTCGACTTCGATCATCAGCACATAAACCGGGTACTGCCCCGCTTTCAGATGATCCCGATAAAGAGCGTAAACCGCACCGCTCAACCCCCGGTCCTGAATCGGGCGCTGATTGACAAAGAACGTCTGCTGATTTCGGGATGCACGAAAAGTTTGCGGCATCCCGGCCATTCCCCGAATGCGAAAGCCATTTTCCTCGTAGTCGATCGTCGCCATTCCGGCCGCCAACTCTTTCCCCACAACGGCCTGAATCCGCTCCTCGAGACTCTCCACGGCGGGAAAGTGCAACCGCCGGCGGCCGTCGACCGAATAGCTCAAGGCTACCGTCGGGTTGACCAGGGCCACCTTCGTCACAACTTCGGTGCAATGGCGGACCTCCGCCTGGGCACTGCGCAGAAAGCGGCGCCGCGCGGGAACATTGAAGAAGAGGTCTCGCACCTGGACAACGGTTCCCTCCGGGGCGCCGGTTTCGGTCACCTCCGGTGGCTTCCCACCGACAACAACCACCTTGGTAGCCACCGGATCACCCTGCAAACGGGTCAGAATCTGAAAGTGCGACACCGCGGCTACACTGGGCAACGCCTCGCCCCGAAACCCCATCGTGGTAATTGCGTCAAGATCACTGGCGGCACTGATCTTGGAGGTTGCGTGCCGGCGCAATGCCACAACTGCATCGGCGGCGGACATGCCACAGCCATTGTCGCGCACCGCGATGAGCTTCTTCCCGCCCTGCTCCACCCGCACTTCGATCCGCGTCGCACCGGCGTCGAGTGCGTTTTCCAGCAACTCCTTGACAACCGAGGCGGGCCGTTCGGCAACTTCACCAGCGGCGATGCGATTGGCCAGTTCTTCAGGCAGAACTCGAATGCGGCGTTCAGGGGGGCGTTGAGTGGAAATGTGAACTCCTCCTAGTTGCGGTCGGCCACAACGCGGCAGCAAGGAAGCCTCGCGAGGCTTCCATTCTGGAGCCTGCCCGGAATCCAGGTCAACCCACCACATGATTCCGCGATCCTCCGCCCAATTTTACAATCCCGCTCCAGCGCATCGGTTCTGGTTCTTCTCGACCGCCGGCAAGGCGTCGGATGTCGGGCTGCAAGGGACTTGCGACCGGCGTATCTTGATACGCTGAAAGAAGCCTGGCCCACCGGCCGACAACGCGGAAAGGACCCTGATGATGGATCGAGGCGGGAGAAGCAACATTGACAGACCCGGCCAAGACCCCTAAAGTTGAAGGATTCGAGAAGCATGTCGTATGGATATGCCAAACGACACGGGACCGGAACGATCCCGCCGGGGTTTAACAGAAACTCCGGGACATGAACCACTAAGAAGGAGCAGAGCCTGCAGGCAGCGCGTGCGAGACAAAGCTCTCAGCTTTCTCGCCGCCGCATGGACCTCGGGCAGATCGGACACAGGCGCACCGGCCATCCACGCATGAGCCCAGACTACTCTTTCCCGCCCTCCAATGTCGAAAATGAACGGTATGCGGAAACATACCACCACCACGGCACAACGCCTCTTCCGCGCCATGATACGGCGGTCGACGTCTTTGTCGTGCTTGGGCCGGGGAGATTCCCGTCACGGCAAGATCAGGCCAGGAGCCTGTCGCACATTGCCTTTCGAGCCCCGTATTCGGGCCGGCTTCGAGATCAGGGCGCTGAGTCCACGGGAGGGCTGATTGCCTTTCAAGAGCTTGGCAACGCAGAGATCGGAGCAGGGACGAGTCGCGGGCGACGTGCAGACAATGCGCGACAAACTCCCAGGGTCACCCCGCTGATGGCGAAAAGCAGCAGCGGAGTTTCGTCCTCCAGCAGTCGCAAGATGCGCTCACTGATGGCGACGACCCCACATTCCGGATCCCGCTCATGCCTGCCAACGCAGCGGCACAACAGCCGCGAGTCCAATCTCCCCAATGCTCTCGCTCCCAGGCGCCTGCAGAGGCGCCGCCAACAAGTCACAGACCAGTGACGCGAGGATGAATTCGTGCACGATCAAGGCCACGACATCGAAGAGAGATACGATCACACCACCGACGACGATTTCCCTGCCAGGAGCAACCGCAGCCGCCGTCCAACCCAACGCCGACGCCGCTCCCGGGCTACCGCGGCCCGTCCCGCTGCCGCGCAGCAAGAACCCCGCGAGGAATTCGATGACGCCCCGGTTCGCCGCCGTCGACGCAGGGCACGTCCCGCTGCCGCGCTTGATACACCGCGCCACGCAGCCGCTGATTTCCACGACCGCTCGCGGGAAGACGACTGGGACGATGCACCGGCCGCGCCGCCGGTGCGGCGCCGGCGCCGTCGTCGTCGCCCGATTGAGGAACCTGCCGCCGTCGAGGTTGAAACAGCTCTTGACGCCGAAGAGGAGATCGCCCCGACCCGCCGCCGTCGCCGCAGTCGGCGCCCCGGGCGAGGCGCCCCGGCGAAGCCTGTCGCCGCCCCCGAGGAGAGTTGGGAAGAGACCGACGTCGAAGAGCCGGACGATTTCGCCCCACCGCGCCGGCGGCGAAGATCCACACGCAACCGGCGACACCCGGAAGCGGAAATCGAA
>JALXCG010000309.1 GCA_026991065.1 Gemmatimonadota bacterium
GAGGGCGCCGGGCGGGATGGTCGGAGGTGCCCCGGTGGGGGAGGAGTCGGGCGTGGCACCGAGCTGGGCGATGCGGATGGTGAGCAGATGGGCGTAGAGTCGGGGCAGTGGGGCGTTGGATCCGGTCTGGAGCTGCGCCAGGGCGTCGCGCGCGCGGGTGGCGGCGGAGAGATCGGCCGCGGCCAGGGCGGCCCGGCCCCACAGATCAAGCGCGGCGGCGTGATGATCGGGAGCAGCATCGGTGGTGTGGCGGGCGACCCAGGCGGCGAGGCGCGCGGCGCCGCGCGGGTCGCCGCACTGCAGCAGGAGGGTGGCGCGCTGCCAGCTGAGCGCGCGGCGATCCTCGCCGCTGCGGCGTTGGGCCCGGGAGAGGAGCGCCAGGGTTCGCAGCGCGCGGCGGGGAGCGCCGCATTCGGCATCCGCCAGGGCGGCGTGGAGCTGGGCGCGATGGGCCGCGGCGGGATCATGCAGATGAGCAAAGGTGCGCGCCGCTTCACCGGCCAGATCCCGCGCCCGCGCGGGATTGCCGAGGCGCGCTTCGATGATGCCCAGGTTGTGCGCGGCGGCGGCGGTGCCGCGTGGGTCGCGGGCGCGGCGCCGCATGCGCAGGGCGCGGGAGAACTGGAGCAGGGCGGCCTGGTCGGCGCCGGCGCGGGCCTCGAGGCGGCCGAGATGTTCATGCAGGTCGGCGCGACCGCCCCAGTCGGAGGCGGCGCGGCGCAGGGCGAGGGCGGCGTGCAGGTGGGCGCGGGCGGTTTCCGGATGCCCCTCGCGCTGAGCGACCGCGGCCAGATTCATGAGCGTGGCGGCGAGGGGGCCGCGCAGGCCGGCCCGGCGGCGCAGCTTGGCCGCAAGCTGGAACTGGCGCTTGGCGGTGCCGGGATGGTCGGCGGCGAACTCGATCAGCCCGAGGAGATTGAGCGCGCGCGCCCGGAGCGCGGTGGTGGAAGCGGTTGACACGTCGCCCGGATCGGTCGCGGAATCGCCCCCGGCGGGCAGGCTGTCCAGGGCGCGGCGGGCCCATTCGCGGGCGGCGGGCAGGTCGCCGGCGAGCTGGTGGTAGCGGGAAAGTTCCAGGCACTCCTCGGCGCCGGCGGGGAGCGCGGCGGTGGCGGCGAGTTGCTCCAGCAGGGCCTCGGCGGCAGTGGCGGCGCGTTCCAGATTCTGCTCGCGCAGGGCCAGCTGGAGATGAAGACGGCAGCCGGCGCGGCGGGTGTGGGGAGCGCCGCCGAAAAACGCGGCGTGTCGCTCGATGATGCGACGGGCGAGACGCAGGCGGCCGGCCCGTTCCAGGGCGCGCAGCGTGAGGACGAGGGCAGCGAGCCGGGTGTTCGCGGGCAGATCGTCGCGGCGGAGAAGGTGCAGCAGAGTTCGGGCGGCGGCCTGGGGGGCGCCTTCGTCGATGAGTTGAGCGGCGATGGAGAGACGGGAGCGGGGCGGCAGCGGGATCGCCGCGGCGGGGGAGGAGTCCGCCGCCGGCGCGGTGGTGGCGAGGATCGCGGCGCCGCGCGCGGGCCGATAGAGGAGGGCGCCTTCCGCGGTGCGGCCCAGGGCGCCGCCGGAGAGCAGGGCGTGGAGCCGGTCACGGATCGCGCCGGGGCGACCGGCGGCGCCGCGCAGGGCATGGAGCAATTCGCCGGGAAGTTCGCGTTGGCCCAGCAGCGCGGCGGCGAGGCGGGCGGTGGCGCCGGCGTCGAGCGCCGGGAGAGCATGGATCTCCCAGCGGATCTCGGCGGTGGATTCGGGCAGTGCGGGGAGACTCTCGCCGAGCGCGGGGAGGGCGGCGAGAATCAGGCGCGGGCGGTCGTCGGCGACCAGCGTGTGGTGGATGGAGGCGAGCAGGGCGCCGGCGCGCGGGGCGCTGC
>JALXCG010000310.1 GCA_026991065.1 Gemmatimonadota bacterium
TGGCGATACCGGTTTTCGACGCCGCGGCGGTGGACAGCGGCGCGGGTGATGGTCACCAGTTCCCGGCCGTGGCCATCACCGATCCCATCTCGATACAGATCGTTGGGGTGATTGCGCCTGAAGAGGTGGCCCAGGCGGAGCCCAAGCCGGAACGACCGCCGATTGCGCTGCGCGCTCCCTGGCCGTGGAAGCGCATTCTGGGCGGGCTGCTGCTCGCCGCGCTGGCCGGGTGGCTGCTGTGGCGCTGGTGGCAGCGGCGGCGGCGACAGGGGCCGGAGCAGGGCGGCTATTTCGAGCCGCTGGAGCCGCCGCGGCCGGCCCACGAGGTGGCGCTGGAGCGGCTGGCGGAGCTGGCGGAGTCGCCGCTGGCGCGGAATGGTCCGGCCAAGGCTTTCTACACCGCGGCCACCGATATTCTGCGCGACTATGTGAGCGGGCGGTTCGGCGTGGATGCCCGCGACCTGACGACCGAAGAGTTGCTGGCGGCGATCGCGCGGCTGGAGTTGCCCGGGCGCAGCCGGAATCTGGTGCGCTCGGTGCTCAAGGAGGCGGACCTGGTCAAATTCGCGCGGGTCGATCCGCCCTGGTCCGAGTGGGAATCGGTGCTTGTGCGGGAGCGGGAAGTGATCGAAGCCACGGCGCCGAAACCGGTGGTGGCGGAGGCGGAGACGGAACCGCCCGAAGCCCCGGAGAGCGCGGAGATGGCGGAGGTGACGGATGGGTGAGTTCGTCTTTCGCTTCGCTTCGCCCTGGTGGCTGGCGGGACTCCTGCTGCTGCCGCTGCTCGCGGCCTGGTATCTGCTGATCGTCCCGCGGCGGCGGCCCGCGCTCTACTACCCGCGGGTCGACCTTCTGCGGCGGCTGCCGGTATCGCCGGTGCAGCGTTTCCACTGGTTGCCGCAGGCGCTGCGGGTCGCCGTGGTTGCGCTTATGCTGCTGGCGATGGCCCGCCCGCAGACCGGGCGGCGGATCTCCACAGTGCTCACGGAAGGGATCGACATCGTGATCACTCTGGATGTGAGCCATTCGATGCTGGCCGAGGATTTCAAGCCGCGCAACCGGCTCCACGTGGCCAAGCAGACCATCGCCAAGTTCATCGAGGGCCGGCGCAATGACCGCATCGGGCTGGTAGTGTTCGCGGGACGCGCCTACACCCAGTGCCCACTGACAACCGATTATGGTGTGCTGGCCACCCTGCTGGATGAGATCCAGGTGGGGATGCTGGAGGATCCGACGGCGATCGGAACCGCCATCGCAACCTCTACGGCGCGGCTGAAGAACACCGATTCCGCGAGCAAGATCGTGGTTCTGGTCACCGATGGGCGCAACAACGCGGGGAACATCGACCCGCAGACCGCCGCGGATCTGGCGGCGGCGGTCGGCGTAAAGGTCTACACGATCGGCGTGGGACGCGAGGGCGAGGTCGACTATCCCGATCCGCGTTCCTTCACCGGCTACACCAAGATCAAATCCGACATCGACGAAGAGACCTTGAAGGCGATCGCGGAGACCACCGGCGGAGCTTTCTTCCGCGCCCATGATCCGGATGCGCTGGAGAGCATCTTCAGCCGCATCGACCAACTGGAACGGACCAAGCGCGAGACCCGCGACTACACCCGCTATCGTGAACTCTTTCCTCTTCCGGCCATTCTCGCTCTGCTGCTCCTGCTGGTGGAGCGGGTGCTGGTCGCAACCCGATTCCGAGTGATTCCAGGCTAATGCAGTTCGCAAACCCATGGATGCTGATATTGCTCGTTCCCACCCTCGGGGGTCTGCTCTGGGCGGAGCGCCGCTATGCCCGCGAACGCGCCCGCGGGCGGCGGCGGATGGCTGGTGAGCGGGTCGCCGAGCTGGCGCCCACGTT
>JALXCG010000311.1 GCA_026991065.1 Gemmatimonadota bacterium
GATCTGGGCCGGGAGTTGGAGCGGGCGCGGGAGTGGGTCGCTGCCGGACGGGTCGGCGCGGCCGAAGCACTGCTGCGGAGGGTCACGGCGGAGATGGCGGCGAACCAGCGGACCGGCGACGGACTGCAGGCGCGGGCGTTGGGGGCTCTGGCCGGCGTGGTGGCGGACGCCGTCGAGGCGCGGGGGCTGTATGAAGAGGTGCTGCGTCGCTGGCCGCGCTCTCCGGAGGCGGGCCGGGCACGGCTGGAACTGGCGCGTTACTTTTTTGCGACGGGGGAATACTGGGGTGCGTTGAAGCAGTTGGAGGCGCTGCGGGAGGAGCGGCCCGATTTTGCCGGGGCCGCGGAGGCGCGCTGTCTGGAGGGAGAGACGGAGCTGGCGCTGGGGCGCAATGAACGCGCCCAATTCTGCTTCGACGAAGGCTTGAAACTGCAGCCGGAGCCGTTGACTGCTGCCTGGTTGTGGATCGGTCTCGGGGATGCGCGTCGCGCTCAGGGACAGATTGCGGCGGCGGCCACCGCTTATGAAGAGGCGGCGCGTGGCGGTGGCGCTGCGGGGGGAGCGCTGCCGGTGGCCTGGATGGCGCTGGCGGGGATCGCCGAGGAGCGGGGCGATCGGGCCGCGGCGCGGGATTGGTATGCGCGGGTGAGCGCTGCCTCGCCCGGCCACTATGCGGCGGCGCAGCAGGCGCTTGGACGACTCGGTGGAGGCGCGGCGGTGACTGCGGTCGGGGCGCTGGGAAGGTCCGCCGCGGAGGAGCCGTGGGAATCTCGGGGCGCGCCGACTTCCACCGCGGTTGCCGGCGGGAATGATCCTGCCGCGAGCGGCATGGCGGCGAAGAGCGGCACCCCGGTGGAGCAGTCCGCGCAGTGGGCGGTTCAGGTGGGGGCGTTCTCTGATCGCGCCAAGGCGGATGCGCTGCTCGAGGAGTTGCGCGGTATCGGCGCGCGCGCGGAGGTGGTGCCGCGCGAGGTCGGTGGACGCCAGGTCTACCGTGTTTGGGTCGGGAGTTACGGCTCCCGGGATGCTGCCTACATGGCAGGTCTGGATCTCGCCGATCGTCTGGATCTGGATTTTCTTCCCGTGCAGCGTGACGGTCTCTAGGGGAACGACGGTTGGGGCGAAAAGCTGGCCAGGACAGTGCGGAAACGCCGCTGATGCGGCAATACAATGCGATCAAGGCGGAGCATCCGGATGCGACGCTGCTCTTTCGCATGGGCGATTTTTTCGAGATGTTCGGCGACGATGCGGTGCGCGCCGCGCCGATTCTCGGGATCACGCTGACCAAGCGGGCAAACGGCAAGGCCAGTGAGGTTCCGCTGGCCGGGTTTCCCCACCACGCGGTTACCAGCTATATCAAGAAGCTGGTGGAACATGGGATGCGGGTGGCGGTTTGCGAGCAGGTCGAGGATCCCAAGCTGGCGAAGGGGATCGTCAAGCGGGAAGTGATCGAGGTGGTGACTCCGGGATCCCTGGTGGCGGATGAGCTGCTCGATGGGGCCCGCAACAATTTCCTGGTGGCGGTGGCGCTGCCGCCGGCGGGGCGGCCCCGGCTTCCGGTGGGGCTGGCGCGGGTGGACCTCTCCACCGGGGAGTTCTATGTCGGCGAGGCACCGCGCGAGGCGCTGGAGGATCTGCTGGGGCGTGACGCACCGGGCGAGATCGTGGTGGATCGCGAGCAGGTGGAGGCGCTGCAAGCGTTGCTGCCGCCGGAACTGGCCCAGGTGCCGCTGACGCGCCGGGATGGCTGGGAGTTTGATACCGCCCGGGGCCGGGAGTGTTTGCAGGCGCATTTCGGGACGTCGACGCTGGCGGGTTTCGGGATCGAGGATCTGCCGCGGGCGATCGCCGCCGGCGGCA
>JALXCG010000312.1 GCA_026991065.1 Gemmatimonadota bacterium
AGCGACCGGCGTGACCGTGCACACGGTCTGCTTCATCCGCGCGGGGAGCCTGCCGAAGACCTCGAGCGGCAAGGTGCAGCGTCGCCACACGCGCGCGGCGCTCCTCGAGCGGAAGCTGGAGATCGTGGGCATCTCCGGCCGGCTCTGAGCGGACGCGACGCGCGAGAAGCGGCCGCCGGCGCCGTCACAGGGGCCGCGACCGCGGCCCGGCCCCCGCTCGGCCAGCCCCTCGTGCACGGCGCCCGCTCAGTGGTCGTGATCGCAGCCCGGGCCGTGCGCGTGCCCCTGCCTCGCCTCCTGCTCGGCGACCTCCCTGCGCACGGCGTCCATGTCGAGGCCCTTGATCTGGCCGATCAGGCTCTCGATCGCCTCGGCGGGCAGAACCCCCGCCTGGGAGAAGAGCCCGATCTGGCCGCGAAAGGCCATCAGCGTGGGGATGGCGCCGATGCCGAAGTAGCCGGCGAGCTCCGGCTGGGCGTCGGTGTCCACCTTGCCGAAGACGACGTCCGGGTGCCGCTCCGACACCTCCTCGTAGATGGGCGCGAAGGCCTTGCACGGCCCGCACCATGTGGCCCAGAAGTCGACGAGCACGATATCGTTGCCTTTGAGGGTCCGCTCGAAGTTTTCCTTGGTCAGCTCGACGGTCGCCATGGCGCTTCCTCTCTCTCCCGTCTGGGCGCGGCGCCCGTCGCCGAACCCCTGGACGCGAAACGCAGGTGGAAAACCTGCACCCTCATCGCGCCGTGTCAAGGCGCGAGGCGCGGGCGGGGCTGCGACCCTGCCGCCGGCGTCGTATGCCAATGGAGACAGGCCGCCCGCCGCGGCCGGAGGAGATCCCCATGCCCGCTGAGCCCTGCGAGAGCGTCCTCTTCCTCTGCGTCGCCAACTCCGCCCGCTCCCAGATGGCCGAGGGGCTCGCCCGCCACATCCTCGGGGGCGCCGTGCGCGTCCAGTCCGCCGGCTCCGCGCCCACGCGCGTGAACCCCTACGCCGTGCGGGCCATGGCGGAGGTGGGCATCGACATCTCCGGCCAGCGGTCGAAGCCCGTGAGCGAGATCGACCCGGGCAGCGTGGATCTCGTCGTCACCCTCTGCGCCGAGGAGGTCTGCCCCGCCTTCCTGGGCGACGCGCTGCGGGTCCACTGGGGACTGCCCGACCCGGCGGCGGTGACCGACCCCGACGCCCGCCGGGCGGCCTTCCGCCGCACCCGCGACGAATTGCGCCGGCGACTCGGCCTGATCTGGGGTTGACGACCGCTTCCCGGCGGCGGGTTGTCCGCCGGAGCCGTCCGCCGTACATTGGCCACAGGCCGCATTCCCGGAGGCACCCTTGAACCGGCGACTCGTTTCGACGCTGCTGACGCCGCTGCTGGCCCTGGCGCTGGCCGCTCCGCCGGCGCGCGCCGCCCGGCTTCTGCTCGACATCGACACCGACGGCGATCCGTCCACCATCGTCACCGAGAGCCCCGACTCCGCCGCCCTGGTGGCCCTGGTCCTGTGGCCGGACTACCCCGACGAGCGGATCGAGCCGCTGGACTTCGGCCTGTGGGGATCGTGCAAGGAGTGCGGCCTGGCCCCGACCTACGGTCTGGAGCAGAAGCTGCTGCCCGACGACGGCGGCGACTGGGTCCAGGATCCCGGCTTCACCGGCACGGCGGAGCAGCGGTTGTCGGCGGGGTGCGGCGCGGAGATGGATTACTACCTGATCCTCCACCTGGCGCCGGTGGGCGCGAGCCCCCAGCTCGACGCCCCGCTGGTGCTGGCGCGGTTCTGGGTACAGGTGCCGGCGCAGCCCGTGTGCGACCAGCCGCACTTCCGGCCGCCGGCGCCGGATCTGGCCACCTTCGACCTGGCGG
>JALXCG010000313.1 GCA_026991065.1 Gemmatimonadota bacterium
TCGCTGTCGGAGCGTAGCGCGCGTGTCACCAAAGCCCCCAATCCCGCCGCAACCGCAAGACAAATCGGAGCCGAGAGGAGCGGTGGAGAAACCGCGATCCGGATCCGCTGAGTTCCGTCTGCCACCTCTGCGCCCCCCCTCCAGCAGCGCGGCGCGGGAGGGGGCGGACCGCATCTCGCCTCCGCTGGGAGACGATCTCGGCGAGATGATCGTTCGGCTGCAGGAGGAGATCGACGTTCTCCGCAACCCGATGACCGGTGTGCACGACGAAATCCGCCGCTATCGCGGTGTCGTAAGGGGTGTTTTGCTCTCGCTCATGTCGGCGATCGAGGCCAAGCACCGGCCAACCTATGAACACTGCCGCCGGGTCAGCGCTCTGGCGCTGCTGTTGGGGCGTGCCATGGGCCACTCGGAGCGAGACCTGGAAACGCTGGAATATGGCGGGCTGCTGCACGATGTCGGCAACATCGGCATGCCGGAACAGCTTCTGGCCAGGAAGGGGGAACTCACCGCGGAGGAGGAGCGACTGCTCCGCGATCACACCACCCGTGGTGACCGGATCGTGCGCAAGGTTCCGGACCTTGATGCGATCGCCGACATTGTCCGCCTGCACCATGAGCAGGTCGACGGCCACGGCTACCCGGACGGCCTGAGCGGCGACGCGATCCCATTGCCGGTGCGGGTGGTCGCCTGTGCTGATTACTTCGATACAATCGCGCGTCCGCACGGCACACAGGCGCAAGCGCTCTCCGCCAACGAAGCACTGGCGAAAGTGCGTGAGGTAGCCGGCGTGATCCTGGACCGCGAGGTCGTTGCCGCCATGGCGTCCTTCGAGAACAACGCCCTGGTGGAAGAGGTGTTGCGCGACAATCTCGACGGCGTGCTGGAGATGATGTCACCGGCCCGTTGAGAGATCGGCATAGAGCAGAGTTCGGCGGGCGCGACGCCGGGCGAACCGATCCAGCAGAAGATAGAGCAGCAGCAAGCCGGCCAGCACAACCACACCGCGGCGAATCGAGTAACGGGCAATGCTCCCCACGGCGGCCAGCAAGCTGGTGCCAAGCGCGGTCAGCAGCAACTGGCGACCGACCGCATGCACCGAGCGATCGTGGGGCAGGCTAAAGGGATGGCGGGGACGGAGCGCGCGCAGGGCGGTGGCGAGCCCTTCCAGCGCGACGAAAATCAGACCGCTCTCGAGTGCGGCATGAAGGGCGTTGCCGGCGCCCCCGGCCAACATCAGAGCGACCAAGGTCGCATAGGGAATCAATAGATAGGCCCGAATGGCGCGGCGCACCTGACGCCCGGGGCGAGTCGGGTCACCACTCGCGGAGAGCAGCAGCCAGGCGGCGCGCGCGTGGCTGGAGTGCAGCGCAAAATCCTGAATCGCCCAGTAGGCGATCACACAATAGGCATAGATGGAGATCCGCCAACTGAAGGCCAGTCCCGCGCCGGGCTGAAACAGATCGGTCAATTCGCCCCGCTGGATGCCGACGCCCATCACCAGCAGCGAAGCCAGCACCAGGCCGAGCGCGCGGCCGAGTCCCCGCGAATCACGCCAGAGATGCGCCCAGGTCAGAGTGGCGGCCGGCCCGGCCACTGCCCGTGCCCACCTCTGTAGCGCGGGCCTGACCCGACCGATGCGCCCGGGCGGTGCGCCGGAGACGCCGCGCCGGATGCCGGATCGAGGCGGTGCAAGCAGGCGAAACTCATGGCTCCGCACGGCAATCGCCGCCGCCGAGACGAGCAGCAGCGCGCCGCCGGAAGCGGCAGCGAAGAGGAGTCGCTGAAGGGCGGGCGGACCGCCGGCGAGACCGGGCCGCGGATCCAGCACGCCGAACCAGTGTGGCGGAAGCCACGGCGAGAGGCTCCAGGCCGGAGCCGTCCAAGCCCCGCGCTCGCCGCGAATCCAGACCACTCCTCCTACATAGAGACCGACGATCAGGGCCTGCAGAACGCCGCGCCGGCCACCGCCGCGGTGGGTTCCGCCGGCGAGAAAGACAACTCCCTGCTGGAGCAGAGCGATCGCGGAGATCAGCAGGAGCGAGAAGAGCGGCACACTCAGTAGAAGAGCGAGCCGATCCGGCGGCGATGCCCACAGCAGCGGCAGCAGAAAGGCACCCAGCGCCGGCCAGAACTCGCAATAGGAGTTCCACCAGGCGGCCACGCCGTAGCTGAGCGGCGCAATCGGCAGATGCCCCAGGTGGCGAAAATGTTCCCGCCCGCGGCCGGCAAAGGTGGAATCGAGAAGCAGAACCGGCAAGAGGGCCAGCAGAAGAAGAAAGAGCGCGGCGCTGCGACCACCGGCGGAGCCATCCAGAGCGCCCGCGGCAACCCGCCCCGCCAGAAAATGCAGAAGGGCTACGCCGGCCATGCCCGCTTGACGCCGCGAGTTCTGCCTCCGAATGCGGCTGAACAGGCGGCTGAGAATCCGGACGGCATGCCAACTGACGCGGACTCTCTCTGCTTTTCTCTGTTGCACGCCTTGGCCACCATTCCTCAGAGCGCAGATCGACGGAAGCTGCGCGCTGCTCCCGCAAGAAAAACGGAACACCTCGCGCCAAGGCGAAGTGTTCCGTAAGTTTGTGTCGCCCGGGTGGGAGCATTGGTAGGATGTGTGGTAGGGAAAATGGGTAGGATACCCGGGCGACAACTGTATGTTAGCCCCGCCTGCCGGAGGGCGTCAAGCGTTGATCGTCACCCTTGATCCAGCGTCTGCGTCGTTGGCCGCGAAACTGCCTGCCGGCGGCCGAGAAGATCCGGAACCGATGCACTGGCACGGGGTTGCAAAACCGGCCGGGGGGGATTCCGGGCAGCGGCATCAACGGTCGACCGGCGCGCCGCGCGACAAACGCCTAGAATGCATGACCGAAGTTGAGGTAGAGGTGCCACCCGGCGCCACTGCCGCCATAGGCCAGATCCGCCCGCGAAATCAACCCGCGCGCACCCGACATCACCCGCAATCCACCACCAACACCGCCGTGAAGCCCCCCGGGTGCTGCATCCAGAAACCCGGGAGCCACCTCTCCCGCATCGGCGAAAGCGACCAGCCCCACTTGGCGATGCGGCGTCCAGCGCACTTCGACGGTGGCGCTCCTGCGGGTAGCATCCCGGTAGCGCCCGTAATACTGGCCGCGGCCATAGAGCCCACCGCCATAGATCGGGAAGAGATAAAAGGGCGGATCATCCCCGGACACACCGGCGGTTTCCAGGCGCAGCGCGGCAACCAGATCGCTTCCCAGGGCGTGATAGGCTCGGGCATCGAGTGCCCAACGCCAATAGTGCAGATCGGGCCCCAGGGCTCGCCCCCCCTCGATGCGCAACAGAGATCCCCGCCGCGGCGCCCATTCAATGTCGCGACGATCCTGCTGCAGAATCACTGACGCCACCACCCGCTCACTGCTTTCACCGCTGTAGGTCCCCGTGCCGAGCAGCAGCGGGTCGGGATCGAAGATCGTCTCTTCGTGGGCGAACTGCAGCCGCAAACGCCCCTCCCAGTTGCGGCCGAGGCGACGCCCCGGCTCCACCCCAAGCGCATAGGTGCGGCGTTCGTAACGGACTTCATCCGCGGCTGCGGAGGCATTGCCCACGCCAAAAAAACGCGCGCTCCCATCATCCATGAAGAAGAGCAGAGCGCGCAGCGTCGTCGCGGTGCCGATAAAGCGATAGGTTCGATAGGTGGCTTCGGTGGTCCAGTAGTCATGCTGGGCAAAGAAGAGCATGCTCTCCACGCGGGTCGCCGCCGGCCTCGGCCCGAGCGCGTAGATCTTGGCGCCGGCTCCGACCCCCTGCTCTTCCGACCAGGAAACAACCGGCTGCACCGCCCACTCGAAGCCGGTCGCGGCCGGCCGGGTGGTCAGCGAGTCGGGGTCCGCACCCTCGTCAGGCCGCGCTCCCGCCAGCGCCGGTCCGACGCAGCCCAGGAGCAGCGCCAGCGTCGCCGCGGGCCATCCACCGCGCCGCCTCGCCATTGCCCCCTCACCCATCAACCGGCACCACCACCCATGAGTTCCGGATCCAGGATCTCCACCCGCGCCTCGGCCCGCAGTTGCCGCAGCCAGCGATCACGCGCCGCCTGCTTGCGCTCCTCGAGCAACTGCTGCCGAATCATCTCTTCGGCGTCGGCGAAAGTGAGGGATTTGGCATCTTGCCGCGCTTCAACCCGCAGCACATGAAACCCGAAGCGGCTTCTCAGCACCGGTGAGAGTTCACCGATCGGCAGATCGACAACCGCCTCGCGCAGGGGCGAAACCAGCTCCTCAAGCGTAACATCGCCCACCAGACCGCCATTGGCCGCGCTGCCATCGTCGGAAACCTCGCGCGCAACGTCGGCGAACTCCTGGCCGGTCCGAACCCGCTCCCGGGCCCGCTCGGCCGCCGTCCGGGCCTGGTTCACCTGCTCTTCGGACGCGCCACGATCCACCTTGACGACAATCTGCCGAAGCTGGACCGAAGGCTCGCGATGAAACTCGGTGGGGTTGGCATCGTAATAGGCGCGCACCTCGTCATCGCTCAGCGCGATATCACTGGTGAGTTCGTTCTCGACATATTTCTGAATCACCAATTCGTGCGCCAAGTTGTTCTTGTAGCTCTCTTCGGTGATGCCGCGCCGCTCCAGTTCCTGCTGAAACTCCTCGCGGCTGGCATAGCGGGCGCGGGCGAAAGAGAGTTCCAGTTCAACCTCATCCGGCGAGACCTCAGTGCCGGCCGCTTTGGCCGCGTCATACATCAGCGCTTGCCCGATCATCGACTCCAGCACCGCACTGCGCGCCTGCTGCAAAGTTGCGGGTGAAGCATCTTCAACCGTGAGATCGTTCTGAATCAGCAGGGACGCGACACGGTTGTCGAACTCCTCGCGTTGCAGCGGATTGCCATTGACCTTGGCAATCACATCATTCGCCTGATCGCCCATGCACCCGGCCACCAGCGTGAAGAGCGCCGGAACCACCAGCAAGCTCAACGCGCGCCACTGAAAACCGTGCGGAGCAAAAGCGCGACCTGGGCGCCGCGGCGACCGGCCCGCGGTCACGGACCGAAAGCGCGAAATCAGGCGGGCACCGGCCCGGGGGAGGGCATTCTTCATTCGATCAATCTCCATCAGGGCCACCCCCGAAGGGGGCAGCGGCAATTCAGTAGATGCCGGCGTCTCAATCACCGCGGCGTTCAAGGCGTAGATAGTCCAGGCCAATGCGAAATTCATCGGCTTCGCGATCGCTGGCGCCCAATGGCGCCGGGTCATCATCCGGCCCGGGGATGCTGTTCTCAACAGCAATCCGCAAGCGCAGCCGCGGCTCGGTCGCGGCCACTCGGACACCTCGTAGCACGACCTCGCGGGTGCCGGGAGCAGCGTCCGGCTGAGCCGCGAGAAGCACGCCGGGGCGCGCATCACCCGCGACCGAAGCCCGGGCCGTGCCGAAACGGGAGCCGAGAGTATAGGCCAAATAGAGGTCGTAGGTCCCGGGTTGTGCCACCGGAACATCCAAAACCACAAAGTCACCCACCGCATCCGCGGCAAAGAGCAGCTCGGCGTTGCGGCTCCAGTGCTCGCCGAGCAGGGTGGTGATCTCGACCTCGCACGGATCACCGCTGGAGTAGAGCGGCGGGAGCAGGAACTCCGCCTCAAGCACACCTTCGCGCACCGGAACCCGGGCCGGATGCGAAAGATAAGCCGCCGGAGCAGGCCCCTCCGCCGCCCCTTGATACCAAAACGCCACGCCATCCACGGTGGCCCCCAGCGGCAGCGCCCCAACCACTTCACAGTGCAGCGCCATCGCCGTCGCAAAATGAAGCGGCGCCGACAGATGCCAGCGATAGCCGGCAATCGCGCCCGCGCCGCAGGTTGTCACGCCCCACTCCGGCGCCACTCCCGGCCGCCACTGCCCGAGCCCGCTGGCGCCGAGAAAGACCGGCAGATTCTGCGAGGTGATCGAGCGCCGTGGATTGCCATCGGGCCAGAGAGCGAAACGCACCATCCGCGGATCGACCCCATGCACCCGCAGCGTCGTCCCCAAGTAGCGCCCGGCGGTGGCGATGCGCAGAATCACGCGATCCGGCTCCGCCAGATCCGCGTCGAAACGGCGCGCGCAGAAGTAGGCCTCCTCCGCCGCCGCCTGCGCCGGCGGCAGCGGCCCGCGTTCCACATCGACCTCCCAGGCCAACCCCCGCACCGGCACGCTGCCGACATTCAGCAAGCGCAACCGCGCCTGCGTGGCAAACGACATGGGTGTGGTAATGGTCACCGCTCCGCTGTTCCAGCAGACCACCGCGCTGGTGAAGGGCGGCGCATCCGCCCTGGCCACGGCCGCGAGTTCCCCCAGGGTCACCGAAACCGCCGGATTCGAGGCCCCATCCCAATACGCCTCCAGCGCCAGATTGTCCAGATAGCCGGAGTCGATCGCTTCCGCCCGCAACCAGATCCGGCGAATGGTGCCGGCCCCGTGCAGATCACAAAGCGTGCGCTCGCCCCCCGGAGCCAGCAGTTGCTCCGCCGGATGCGCCGCGATCGCCGCCGCCAGGCCCGCCCCGGCC
>JALXCG010000314.1 GCA_026991065.1 Gemmatimonadota bacterium
ACACTTCATCGGGCAGTTGTAGCAACTCAGCAGACGGGTACGCATGGTGTCCATGGTCCCCTTCCACTTTTCCGCCACCTCCTTGGTCCAGAACCCTTTCCTGCGAACCCGCGCGTTGCCCCAGGCGAAATTCTCGGTGTGCCACTGCTCGTCGTCCACCGCCATCTCCTGCGGCGAGCCCAGCCCGGCCAGAATCGGCATGACCCCCTTGATCGGATTGGCGTTACGCTTTTTGATATAGGCCAATGCCTCGTTGCAGAGTTGAATATACTCCAGCGGCTTGGCAACATTAATGTCCTGCGATCCCAGCACCGCGATCGCTTTCACATTCTTGTCGCCCATCACCGCGCCCACGCCCAGGCGACTGGCGCTGGACCGCCCCTGTTCGATGGAAGCGAAAAAGACCCGGTTCTCCCCCGCCAGCCCGATCGCCGCCACCGCCGCGTTCGGCTGTCGCAACTCTTCGCGCAACACCGCCGCGGTCTCGAAACTACCCAGCCCACTCAGGAACCGCGCGTCGCGAATCTCCACCTTGTCGTCGTGGATCCAGATATACACCGGATCCGGCGCCCGCCCGCTGAGTATCAACTTGTCGTAACCGGCGCGCTTCAGCTCCGGCCCCCAGAACCCGCCCATCATCGAGAAAGCGAAAAGCCTGGTCTGCGGCGAGATGCAAGAGACAATCGTCCGGTTGCAACTGGGCGCCGGCGTCCCCACCAGAAGCCCGGTGCCGAAAACCAACAGATTCTCCTCCGAAAACGGTTCCACCTCCGGCGGCACCCGATCCCAAAAAAGCTTCGCATTGGTCCCCAGGCCGCCCAGGTGCAGCTCGGTCAGGCGCGAATCCGACTGCACCCGCTCGATGTTGCCCCGGCTCAGGTCGATCTCGAGATTATATCCAGTCTCCGCGTATCTCACCCGTTCCTCCGATCGCCACTGCCAGAGGCGGCATAGCCGTCCAGAAAAAGCGCCGTCTGCTGCGCCGCCAGCTCATCCAACCTGAGCGACAGTCGCTGACCGCCGCCATACCACTGATAGAGCCAATTGAGCATGCCGAAAAGGTTGGCCGTGGCCACCCAGGAATCGAGTGTCGCCTCTTCGCCACTGCGCCGCGGCAGCGCCCGCACCAGTTCATGCACCGCCTCGAAATATGCCCGCCGGCGCGCATGCACCCGCGCATATGACTCTCCGGAAAGTGTCTCCAGTTCCCGCGCGCACACCTTGAGGTGATCCATGTGGGCACCAAAGTGATGCAGGTGATTGCGCACCGCCGCCGCCAATCGCCGCCGCGGCTCCCGCACCTCCTCCAGGCTGCGCTCCAACCCCCTCAGCAACGATTCAAAAGTGTGCAACTGAATCCAAAAAAGCAGCTCCTCCTTGCCGGCGACATAGTGGTAGATGCCCGCCAAACTCACCCCCGCCTCTGCCGCAATCCGCCGCATCGACGCGCGATCGTACCCCTCCGCGGCAAAAACCCGCGCCGCCGCCTCCAGAAGATGCAGCCGTTTGTGATCAAATGCAGGGGTCCGCTTGTGCGTCGCTTGCAGGGCCAGGGAGCGCCTCCGTTCGAACGTCCGTTCGAGAGCAGTCAAGTGAACGCTATACGCCCCTAACTGTTTTGTCAAGAACGAGATCCCGACCCCATCGTCACCTCCTGATTGCGGCCATTAAGATCTTTTTTTTCATATTAGTGTTTCTGTCTGCTCCGACCATGCTCCACGGACCCTCTTCGCCGCCTCCATCGGTGCAAATTGCGCCACGACCGCTCCGGATTCGGCCGAAACCGCTTGACGACCGTCGCGACCGGCTTCGGCTCCAGAGCGCCACAACCGGCCAGCCGGGGCCTCTGCCC
>JALXCG010000315.1 GCA_026991065.1 Gemmatimonadota bacterium
GCCGGGCGCTTTTCGACGGCGCGGTCATCAACAGCCATGGCCACGATGTCGATCGCCTGGAATCCACAGGCGGTTTCGCAGCACATACAGGCCACGCAGGCGGGGGTGCCGTCGTCGCGCACGGTGAGACGGTGGACGCCGCGAAAGCGAGGCTTGATGTCCGCCGGTACATCCGGATACTGGATTGTGACGGCCGCCGGGGTCGCTTTCTTCGCGCCGAAGGCATGGGCGATGTGCAGCGAGAGATTGCGGGCAAAATGGCCGATCGTGACCGACAGTCCGCGGAGCACCTCCGGCAGGTACGTTCTTTCAACCCAGGTGGGCTTGTGATCGATTTGCATGGGAGCCTCGTGCCTCGCTGATCAAGAAAGAAGAAGAATGCCGGCGCCGGTCGCCAAGAGATTGACCAGTGCGAGTGGAAGAAGGATCTTCCAGCCCAGGTTCATGAGCTGATCATAGCGGAACCGCGGCAGGGTCCAGCGGATCGTGAGCAAAAGCCAGCAGAAGAAGACAACCTTGAACCAGAATGCGGCAAACTGGAGCCACGGGATGAGGGCCGACGGTACTCCGAGAAAGAGCCCGAAGGGCAGGTGAAAGCCATCGGCCAGCAGGTAGGGAACCTGGAAACCGCCAAAATAGAGGGTGGTGAGCAGGCCCGCCGCCACGATGGTGGTCACGAACTCGGCCATGAAGAACATGCCGAACTTCATGCCGCTGTATTCCAGGTAGTAGCCGATGATCTCCGATTCGGCCTCCGGAATATCGAAAGGAGCGCGCTTGGTTTCGGCAATGATGGCGGTGAGAAGGAGAATGAAACCCAGTGGCTGGTAGAAGATTCCCCAGGCGGGCAGGAAGCCCCATAGCAGCCCTCCCTGAGCCCGGGCCATCTGTAGGAGATCGAGTGTTCCGTAGAGCATCACCAGGCCGAGAACCGACAGCCCCATGGCCAACTCATAGCTGATCATCTGTCCCGCCGCCCGCATTCCGCCGAGTGTGGCGTAGCGGTTGCGTGACGACCAAGCACCCAGAACCACGGCATAGACGCTGATGGAGGTCATGGCGAAGATGAAGAGAAAGCCGATGTTGATGGGGGCCAGGCGCATGTCGACTGTGTGGCCGGCGATCTGGATGCTGTCTCCCATGGGAATCGCGGCGAAAGCGACCAGCGACAGAAAGAACGCCAGAAAAGGTGCGAGGGTGTGGAGAAAGCGATTGGAGTAGGGGGGGACAAAATCCTCCTTGGTCATCATCTTGACGGCATCGGCGATGATGTGCCACAGGCCGATGATCCGAACCCCGAAGATCTTCGCGCGATTGGCGCCGATTCGGTCCTGCATCACGGCGCTCTGCTTGCGCTCCGCCCAGGTCAGCAGGGCCGCGAGGGTGAGAACCGCGATGACCGTCACCAGCACCTTGACCAGGGCGATCACAAATAGGCTCAGGGTCATGACGAAACGACCTCCTGCAGGGGCTTGGTGCGTTGTCCCGGGGGTGTCGGCGCGGTTGGCATCTCGGTTCCCGCGCCGGGGGTTCCAAGCGGGGCGATCATGTCGAGCCGCAGACCGGCGAAAAAGTCGCTCGAGGCGGCGGCCGATGCGAACCATTCCGCCGCATCTTGCGGCAGCTCCGGGGCACCGAAAAGCTGGCCCAGATGGCCCAGCCATTGCCATTCCGGACGGG
The DNA here is from genome assembly GCA_026991065.1 of Gemmatimonadota bacterium. Taxonomy (GTDB): domain Bacteria; genus JALXCG01. The sequence goes on from JALXCG010000315.1 coordinate 1,681, forward strand.
CATTGCCGAGAGGGGGGAAACAGGCGTGCAAGCGTTGGATCAGTCCGTTCAGGTTGACGAATGTGCCATCCTGTTCGGCGAACACGCTTCTGGGCAGGAGAAGGTCCGCCTGCCCGCTGGTGGCGTTGGAGTGGGTTCCGGAGTAGACGCTCAGTTTCGCGCCTTGCAATGC
>JALXCG010000316.1 GCA_026991065.1 Gemmatimonadota bacterium
GGCGCGGGGGGCGCGAGCGGCGCGGCGGCAACAGGCTCCTGCTAGCTACACTTCCGGGTCAATGTTTGACCCTGGGCGCGGTCGGTCACTGACGGCTGCGCCCATTGTGCGCAGTTCAGGGCCGTTGGTTTTGTCTTCGCGCCGCCCCGGGCCGGACAGGCGTTTTGCCCCTGCAGTATAAGACGGCGCAACAAACCATGCTGCAACGCCTTGCGGCAGAACCGGCGCGCCTGCGCCTTGCCGTATAACAACTACACCAACGGCCTGGAAATTGCATTCCGGGCATGTTCGTTGCTGTCTCCGCGCCGCGAACATCGCCGCACCCAAGGGGGGTGATCAGGCGACCAAACCCTGGCAGGAGACAGTTACGTGAGCATTGGATACCCACCCCGGCGCGAGGCGCGACTTGTTGCGCGCGTCCTCCATGGAATCGTCACAATGGCCATCTGCGCGGCGGTTGTTCTGGGCCTGGTCCGGCCCCGGGCCGCCCGGGCATTTTCGCCCGGCAGCGAGTGCGCCAGCATTGGCGACGGCCAGACGATCGATCAGACGCTGCTCCACGAGCACTGGAGCGAGCGCCCCTATCTTTATGAGTTCATCGAATACGCAGATGGCAGCACGCAGTTGGACCACCTGCGGGAACTGGTGCTGGAGCAGCCGCAAGAGCCGTGGGCATCGTGGTTCAGCACCATCCGCGCGGAAGTGGATCGGTATGTCGACAACGGTGACGAGGTGGAACTCCTCACCACCATCGACTTGGCCCGCGTCGCCAAGCGCGCCGGCTTTCTCTACCGCTTTTTCGACCTCGCCGGTGATCCGCAGGCCGCGGGGGAGTATGCGGGCGTTGTCGATCTCTGTTTCGACGCGAGTGGCTTTCGCTGCGACACGCAGAGCTGGACCGGCGATGACCACTACCTGGTGCGTTCCCGGGCGCTGCTGAATTTCGCTCTCGCCTACGATTTCACCCGCGCCCATTGGTACGGTCCCGGCGGCGATCTCGATTTTGCCGACCGGGTTGTCGGGCACCTCTTCACGCAGGCGCAGGATTTCTATATTGAGGGCTTGTGCAACGGTGTCTGCTGCGGATTTGACTGCCAAGACTGCACCTTCATCGACATCGAAGACAACAACTGGACCCTCATTCCGTTCTCCGCGATCGGCACGACGATGCTCGCCATCGCCGGCGCCGACTGCAGCGACTGCGACAATGGTCCCTGGACCTGCCTGCATGGCGACGCGATCAACTATGAGAAGATGGTGGAGCGCTCGCGCAATGAGATTCGCGAGGCGTTGGAGTTCCAGATCACCCGCAACGAGTGGGAGAGCGGTTCGATCGGGCTGCTGGGATGGGCGGAAGGCAGCAACTACTACAGCTACTCCTGCTCGGCGTTTCTTCCCTATCAGGTCGCGTTCAAGACTGCGGCGAAGACGATCAACGGGTTCCTGCCGCAGGAGCTTCCTGAATCCTCATTGATCTTCGACGATCCGGTGCTGGCCAACGATTTCTACTACACCGTGCTCTTCAGCGTGCTCTCGCAGAGCGCCGGGGGTGAGCGCCCCAATGTCGATGACAGCCACCACCATGGGTTCGCTTCCGGCTATCTCTCCGGTATCTATCGGGAGATTCACGAAGGAGCGATCGCGGCCCGGCTGGGGGCGCGTGACTACCAGGGCGTGCCGAGCTATCTCTTGCTGGACTGGGATGCGCGCAAGCAAGACGAGTTGGGATTCAGCGGCGCTGCCGTGGATCTGCTCATGCTCTTTCGCGACAACCGGGCCGACTACGAGCGGGAAACCGGGCTGAGCGCCGAAGAGTTTTCGCCGCCCGCGCAGCGAGCCGTCTTCGCCGGCCATGCCGGGGCCGGCATCATGCGCAGCGGCTGGGGCGATGACGATCTCTCCATGTATGTGGTCACCGAGCGGGGCATGGACTTCGACTGGAAGCCCTTCACCGGCTTCCGGGATCGGCACGAACAGGATGACGACCTGGGGCTGGTCGCCAGGGCCTACGGTGAACCCATGCTCATCGACGGCGGCTATGGCAGCTTCAGTTGTCGCGATCAGGTCAGCGGTCGCGATCACCACAGTGTGACCATGCTGGAGTTGGAACGGGGCTACTACATGGGCGAAGCGATCACTTCGGCCGACTTGCTCTGCGTGCTGGGAAGCGGGCATTTCGACGGCGAGAGGTCCGGCAGCTCCCTGGCCTGGGCCCGCGTCTGGGTGGGCGATCACGGCGCCCCCAACTGGCGCCAGGAGGAGCGCTGCGTGTGGATGATCGATGATCGCTTCTGGGTCATCGCCGATCGGATCTTCCCAAAGGGCGGCAGCGTGCTCCAACCGGTTTACGCCAACATTCTTCACGGTCCCACATTGGAGCATGAGCCGCAGGATTCACTCTTCAACCGCGGTGTCTGGCAGAGTGGGGCGGCGAGCGTGGGGATGTACAGCTGCATCGGGCTGAATGCGCATGCGCTGGAGACCACTCGCGACCTCTACAAGCACGAAGAGGTGGAAGGCTGCTCTTTCGCCGAGCACTATGCATCGGTGTTGCGCTTTCGTCTGGAGCAACTGGACCGCTCCGCGGTGCTCTGGTCGCTGGTCTACCCGATGGCGGCCGGGCAGCCGGCGCCGCGGGCCATCGACTCCTACGAAAGCGCCAATCTTCTGGGCATGCACATCTCCGATGCCCAGGAGGAGCAGGCGGTCGAGTATCTGATCGAGTACCGAACCGAAGCCGAGGAGACTCCGGCCGGAGAGGGTGGAATCGTGGGCGGCGATTCGCAATACGCGGTTTCCAAGCTGGGGCCGGACGGATCCCTGCGCTATTTCCTCGCCGGCAACGCCACCTTCTACACGTTCAACGGAGAAACACTTTTCGACGCCGGAGAGAATCAGCGGGTCGGGTTCTACCTGGACCAGTCCCAAAGCGATGTGTGGTATGCCGGTCTTCAGGGGCTGCAGGCCGGCGCGATCTACAAGGTGGCGGCTCCCGGTCGGCCCCTGGAGGTTACGGCGCTGGAGGTCTCGGTCGAAGAGACCCGCGACATCAGCGACGAGTTGCAGTGGAGCTGGCCACAGCCCGGAGAACTGGAACTCTCACTGCCGCGCGAACTGCCCGAAGGCAGCTACCTGGCATTGAAAATCGTCGGAACAACGGTGCTGCGGGTTCCGGCGGACTATCCCACCATCCAGGCGGCGCTCGATGCAGCCCACCCGGGCATGTGCGTGGAGGTCGCCCCCGGAACCTACCGGGAGCATGATCTCGATTTCGGCGGCAAGGCGATCACCCTGCGAAGCCAAGACCCGGAAGACCCCGATGTTGTTGCCGCGACGAGGCTGAGCGCCGAAGGTGCCGGCACGGTCATCCTCTTCGATGATGCAGAGCGGCGCGAAGCCTTGGTGGATGGCCTGACGATTCGAGGCGGCAAGGGCGAAGGCTGGCCAGTACAGATGGGAGGCGGAATCACCCTGCGCGCCGACGCGTCGCCAACAATCCGCCGCTGCGTGATCGAGAACAACGGCGCGGTTTGCGATCGCCCGGAGTGCGTGGATTTCATCGAAGAGCCCGACTACCGTGGATTGGGTGGCGGCATTCGCGGTGATTACGCGAGTCCGCTTTTCGATTCCTGCATCATCCGCAACAACCTGGCCAATCGTGGCGGCGGTGCCTATTTTCTTGGCGGTTCTCCACTCTTCGTGAACTGCCTGATTGTCGACAATGATCTGGCGGTCGACACCATCTACGATGGCCAGGGCGGTGCCGTTTTCGCGAGTGAATCGCAGCTGGTATTCCGCTCCTGCACCGTGGCCAACAACAATCCGGGGGATGAGAACGCCGGGCTCTATCTGCGCGGTGGCCAGTGCGATCTCCTCAACTCCGTGGTCTGGGCCAACGGCGCGGATGACCTGTTCGTCGAATATGGCGATATCTTCATTGACCACTGCGACATCGGTGGGCCGTGGGAAGGCGCCGGCGTGATCCATGCCGCGCCGCTCTTCGCCGCACCCGAAGTGGGTGACTACCACCTGCGCGCCTGCTCCCCCTGCATCGACACAGCCGCCTCCGAGCCCATCGAGGCATACGATTTCGAGGGCGATTCACGTCCGTGGGGGGCTGGTCCGGATATCGGCGCGGATGAGGCCAGAAGTCGCTGCATCCATGTGGACAAGACCCGTGCACAAGCCACACGCTAGCGGCAGGTATGACCATATATCAGTATAACTGAACACATTCATTCGTGTCTTCGAAATGGATCCTTCGTTTCACTTGAATATCGAAAGGAGATTGTATAGCTTGCGCACAAGAGAACACATTTGACCCGTGCCGCAAGGAGGGGCCGGGCTTCCGGTGATCCCATTCCGCACGAGACGACGGAGTCGGAGCAGGGATTCCGCCGGCCCCCATTGCGGCACCAGGAGTCTGTCGCACATTGGCTTTCGAGCCCCGTGTTCGGGCCTGCTTCGAGATCAAGGCGCTGAGTCCGCGGGAAGGCTGGTTGCCTTTCAAGGACTTGGCAACGCAGAGATCGGAGCAGGGACGGATGCGGAGCGACGTGAAGACAATGCGCGACAGACTCCGAGCCCCGGTGCGACTCCGTCCGGGGCTCGGTTCGGTAGATCGAAACCTCCCCCATCCAAGGAAAACCCATGAAAAAAGACAACTTGGCCGCCTTGGGCGGTGTTTTCGCCGGCGCCGTACTTCTTCTGGCCGGCTCGGCCTCCGCCACGCTCGCATTCGATCCCGGCGAACTGCTGCTGGCTCCCGGGCCAAGCGCTGTTGCGCAAGCACTCGGTGGAGATGCCGTGGCACTCTCATCCGCGCCCTATGCAGCCATCTACAACCCGGCCAGGATGGGGAGCGCGAAGAGTTTTGGCGTGGGCGCCACAGTCGGAACCCGCGAGTTCTTCGGTGATGACCACGATGCCTACTTTGTTTCCGCAACCGCCCCTGTCGCTGAGTTCGGGGCTCTGGGTATCTCTTACTACAATGTCAAGAGATCCGACTCTTTGACCGAAACCACGCCCGAGCACCCCGAGGGCGGCATCCAGTATCGCCCGCGCACCGCGGAACTGGCGTTGACCGTGGCCAGTTCCGCCTGGCGCGGTCTGAATGTCGGCGGGCAACTGGCGCGCATTCAACGCGAAGATTTCGGCCCCGGCGACGAGAGCGACGACTCGGCCTGGATGCTGGACCTGGGGCTGGCGGGGTCGTGGAGCGTGCCGGCTCTCTTCGGGGGCCGCGTGCACAGCGGGCTGGCGCTCTTCAATGTTACGGGGTCGGATTTCGACCCTCTGAGTGCGGCGGAACTCGCGGCAACACCGCTGCTGGCAGGCAGTAAGGAGTTGCCGCGCACCCTCCAGGTTGGTGCCGCCTATGAGGTCGATTTCGGCCCCAGCCGCGCGCAAGACGCTGCGGCGCCGCTCACAGCCACACTGTCGGCCCAGTACCGCGATGTTCTGAATCAGCGTTATCGCTCCCGGGCACAGGCCGGAGTGGAGCTTGAAGTGTTTCAGATTCTGGCGTTGCGAGCCGGCTACTACCGGGAAACGTCCGATGATCACATCGATCCGGCACGCTACCGCGACCATCTCTCCGATTTCACATTCGGCGCCGGTGTTCGGGTGCCGGTGGAACGCTGGTTGAAAGGAGCCGATCGGTTCGAGCTTCACCTCGATTACTCAGATTTCTCGGCGCAGACTGTGATCGATGCTCCCCAGGCGGAGGACAACAACCGAGCCTTCTCGGCAACGCTCTCCTATCAACCGTGACCTGAACCTCGATCCGCCATCAGGCTCCCAGCCGGTCGCGGGTCCGACTCCTTGCGGCGCACTGAGATATTTTCATTGCCATTCCCACGCCGCCCGGTGTCCGGCAAGGGACCGCGAAGGGGCGAACTTTACAGACAAATAGGTTTCCTGGCGACTGCCGTTGCGCGTGTGGTGAGCGCGGCCCGGCCGCGCTGCAACGGCAGTCCGGGGAAACACCCGAAGTCGGCACCGGTGCTCTTGGGAACGCGGCAGCGCGTCACCCGCAGCAATCGTGGTTGCGCATTCCGAAGGGCGTGGTTAGCTTGAAAGGGTCTTGCCACTGATCATCGTGTGCCCACAGCCGGGGAGAAGTGTCCATGAATCGATCGCAATTCGAGCGTGGTTTGGAGCGCCGGACTTTCCTCCGCCGGTCGGCGTGGGTGCTGGGAGGAGTGATTACGGGATGGCCACGGGCGAGCCGTGGGCTGGGGGTGACGGTGGAGCCGCCGATCGCCGCTCCGGTGGCTGGAGCGCCGGTGGTGCCGGTAGCGCTCAGGTCCTGCAAGCGGTACGACCCGGATCTGATCCATGCACGCCTGAGTACGATGTTCGCGGACCTCGGGGGAGTCGGCGGCCTAGTGGCGGGGCGCTCTGTTGCAATCAAGATCAACGGGGTGGGCTGGGACCGGCCACAACACTCGCTGCCGCCGATATTGGCACATGCCAGTCACCCGGATGTCGCGTATGCGACCTGTCGATTGCTG
>JALXCG010000317.1 GCA_026991065.1 Gemmatimonadota bacterium
GCCTGCAGTGGCGCGCCGATGTGTTGTTGCAAGGGGATGGCGACGCTGGAGGGGAGAATCGGGTTGGGCTGGAGGGGCCCGCGGTTGTTGAAATGGTCGATCCCGAGGCGGCGCATGAGGCGGTGCGTGGGGGTCTGGCGACCGGCGAGGATTGGGTGCGGTTGGATGGTGGCTGGATCGCCGCGCCACTGCAGGCCGCGCTCGCGGGCGAGCGGCTTTTGCGAGCGGCAGACATCGCGCGGGTCGAGGCTTTCCGGGCAGGCGTAGAGGCTGCAGAGGTTGCATTCGCAGCAGTAGAGGCTGCCGGCGATGTGGGCGTCGCCGCCCATGGTGAAACCCAGTGCGCGCATCGCTTTGTGGGGCTCGATCGGATGCCCGAGGAGATACCGGGGGCAGAGTTCGGTGCAGAACGAGCACTGGTCGCAGGCGGAGCGGCCGATGCGGGCGACGGCGCGCGGGCCGCGGCGGTAGCGTTCGAGGAGCGAGTGATCGTCGGGCAGCAGGATCAGGCCGCCGGTGGTCTTGGTAACCGGTTGGTCGAGATCGGTGACCAGGCTGCCCATCATGACGCCGTTGAGAAGGGCGGCGAAGTCGGGGGTTGTGGGGCCGCCGGCGGCTTCGATCAGAGTGCGCAGCGGCGTGCCGATGGCGACTTCGAGCGTTACCGGGTTGTGGACCGCGCCGGCGACCGTCAGATACTTGCGGGTGACCGGTCGGTTGAAGCCGATGTTGACCAGGGTTTCGACATTGGAAACGATGGCGCCGACGTCGAGCGGCAGGCCGCCCGGCGGGATCACTTTGCCGAGGATTTCGTGAACCAGGAGGAACTCGTCGCCGGCGGGGTAGACGTCGCGCAGCGGCTGAATGCGGACCCCGGCCGGGAGGCGCGGCGTGAGCGTGTCGATGACGTGGGTGTATTTGTTCTTGATGCCGAGAATGGCTTCGCCCGCGCCGACGCAGCGCATCGCCGTTTCGAGGCCGGCGAAGAGTGCATCGGCGTGGTGGAGCAGGAGTTCCTTGTCCTTGTGCAGGAGGGGTTCACACTCGGCGGCGTTGATCAGATAGTGGCTGGCGCGTGCCTGAAGCTTTTTTGCTGTGGGAAAACCGGCGCCGCCGGCTCCCACCACGCCGTTTTCCGCGACCTGCTGAATCATGAAGAGGTCCATTTCAACTGGAGGGGAGCGCTGGGGTTCAGCCAGGGCGAGAACCAGGGGTGCAGCGCGATGCCGAGGAGGAAGGAGGGCCACAGGTGGAGAAAGAGGCGCTCGCAACTGACGTCGATCGTCCACTCGAGGTCGAACCACTGCGGAGTGACAAGGTAGATGACGAAATAGACCGCGGCCATGCCCAGAGTGAGGAGCAGGAGCGTGGTGGCGGCTTTTTCGAGGGTCGGAATGGCCGAGTTGGGGGGAAGCGAGGCGGGACGCGCGGCGCGGGGTCGCCGGGCAAGCAGCGGTAGGCAGAGCGTGAGCAGGGCGCCGGCCAGGGGGAACCTCCAGAAACGCTCCAGGACGGTGCGGATGATGGTGATGTAGCGGTGAGGATCGATGATGCAGTGAGTCACGTAGTGGAGTTGGAAGGCCGGGCTGTAGGAGTTGGGTGTGGCGTGAACGAGTTTAAAGAGAGTAATGACGCCCAGAATGGGGAGGCCGCCGAGGAGAAAAGTGGTGATCTGGCGGCGGCCGCTCAGGGCGCGGGCGGCGAGTGACGCATGGCTGCCGGAAGGGTGCCGCAGGGCGTTGACGATGACGCCGAGGAAAGCAAGGATGAAGAAGGGGATTCCTTCGTTCTTGGTCCATGCGGTGAGGGCGGCGCAGATCCCGGCGAAAAACAGAAAGCGGTGATTTGGG
>JALXCG010000318.1 GCA_026991065.1 Gemmatimonadota bacterium
CCATCGCCGCGATCTGCCACGGAGCCCAGATCCTGGCCGCGGCGCGGGTGATCGCCGACTTTGACGCCGATCTGCTGGTCGGCCATGCTGAAGGGCTGCGCAACGCGCGGGATTTTGCCGCCGGCCGGCGGCGCACCCGCAAGGGAGAGATGAACCGCCTCTACTGCTTTGAATCGGTGCCGACGGCGACCGGGGCGGCGGCGGATCATCGTTTTCCTCTGCGGGCGAGCCACGTGGCCGTGGCGCTGGCGGTGCTGGCCAAGCGGCTGCGCGAGTCGGGGCGGCTGCGGCAGCCGCAGGCACTCGATGGGGTGGAGGTGCTGGCGGCGCCGGCGCATCTGCTCGATGCGCGGTTGACGCGGGGGATTGAGGTGCTGGCGACCGATCTCCTGGAGAATCAGGGGAACTGCGCGGTGGTCCTCGGGGCACGCCAGCCGGCGGGGGCTCAGGCTCTGGTGCAGCGGATCAATCTGGCGCTTGGCAATGGCGGGCGGACGGTGATCTATGCGGCTGCGCCGGAACCGCCGGTGGAGAGCGCCGGGCTGGCGGAGCTGGCGCGCAAGATGCGCGCGGGGCAGGTGGATACACTGCTGATTCTGGGGTCGAATCCGGCCTACTCGGCGCCGCCGGAGTTGGAGTTCGCACAGGCGTTGCAGCGGGTGAAGACGCGGATCCATCTGGGGCTCTATGTCGACGAGACGGCGCAACTGTGCGAGTGGCATCTGCCCCAGGCGCATGCGCTGGAGTCGTGGGGCGATCTGCGCGATCTGGATGGCCGCCTCTGTTTGGTGCAGCCGCTGATCGCGCCGCTCTACGCCGGGCGGAGCCTGCTTGAGGTGCTGGCGCTGCTGGCGGAGGGGGTGCCGCGCAAGGGCTACGATCTGGTGCGCGAGAGTTTTGCCCGTTGGAACGGCGGTGGGCTGGTCAGCGAGGCGGCGTGGCGGCGCTACGCCCACGATGGTTTTGTGGGGAGCGCCGAGAGTGGCGCGGTGCGGGTGCGGCCGGCCATGGCCTGGCGCCGTTTCCGCAGCGATTTTGGCGCCAAGGGCAAGGATGCCGGGCTCGAAGTGGAGTTGCGGGCCGACGCCAAGTTGTATGACGGGCGTTACGCGAACAATGCCTGGTTGCAGGAGCTGCCCGATGCGATGACCAAGCTCACCTGGGACAATGCTGCCCTGGTGGGGCCGGCGCTGGCCGCCGAGTTGGGGGTTGAGCATGGCGACGTTGCGGCGGTAGCGGTTTCCGGCCGGCAGGTGGAGATTCCGGTTTATGTGCTGCCGGGCATGGCCCGGGGTACGGTGGCGATTGCCCTTGGGTATGGGCGCACGGGAGCCGGCCGGGTCGGCACCGGCGTCGGAGTTAACGCCTATGCGCTGCGCGGGGTGGGGGCTGAGTGGTGGCTTCCCGATGGCTCGCTGAAGGCGGTGGGGCGGAGCGTCAAGCTGGCCTGCACCCAGGACCATTTCGCGATCGACAATCGCGGGCGTGAAGAGCGTCTGCGGCGGATCGATGCGCTGGTGCGCGAGGGCTCGCTGGAGGAGTATGAGAAGCATCCCGAATTCGCCGCGCATCTGGGGGTGCACCACCCGCCTCTGACTTCGCTTTGGAAGGAGCACGAGGGCGAGGGGCACCAATGGGGCATGGCGATCGATCTGAACACCTGCATCGCTTGCAATGCGTGTGTGGTGGCTTGTCAGGCCGAGAACAACATTCCGGTGGTGGGCAAGGAGCAGGTCGCGCGTGGCCGCGAAATGCACTGGATGCGAATCGATCGCTATTTCCATGGGGCGCCGGACGAAGCGGAGGTCGCGCATCAGCCGATGGCCTGTCAGCAGTGCGAGTTGGCGCCGTGTGAACAGGTCTGCCCGGTGGGGGCGACGATGCACAGCACCGAGGGCCTGAATATGATGGCCTACAACCGTTGCATCGGCACTCGCTACTGCTCCAACAACTGCCCCTACAAGACCCGTCGCTTCAATTTCTTCAACTATCGCAAGGATATCAGCGATGTGGAGCGGCTGGGGAACAACCCCGAGGTCACGCTGCGCTCGCGTGGAGTGATGGAGAAGTGCACCTACTGTGTGCAGCGCATTGAGCACGCCCGGATCGATGCCAAGAACGCCGGTCGCGAGATGAGCGATGGCGACGTGGTGACGGCGTGCCAGCAGACTTGTCCGACGCAGGCGATTGTTTTTGGCGATCTGGCCGATCCGCAGAGCCGGGTTTCGCAGGCGCACGCCGATTCTCGTGCTTATGCCCTGCTCGGGGAACTGAATATCAAACCGCGAACTCTCTACTTAGCCCGGATCCGCAACCCCCATCCGCTTCTGGCGGCGGCCTCCGGCCATGGGGAAGAGACGCATGATGCCACGCCTGAAGGTGGACACCACGGATGAGGAGCCCGATGGACGCCACAAGAGCGATGGAACCTCTGGATAACACGCTGGAGGATCCGACCCGGCCAACCCCCCTGGTTCTGGGGGGGCACACGTTGACGTCGCTGACCGACAAGATCTGCGCGATCGCGGAGAAACCGCGTCCGCCGCGTGCCTGGTACATTGCGATTACAGCCAGCAGCAGCTTGACCCTGGTGATGTTCGCCATGATCGGCTATCTGATCACCACCGGTGTGGGGGTCTGGGGGCTGAACAATCCGGTGGGCTGGGGCTGGGCGATCGTCAATTTTGTGTTCTGGGTTGGTATCGGTCACGCCGGCACCCTGATCTCGGCGATTCTGTTTCTGCTGCGGCAGAAGTGGCGCACGAGCATCAATCGATTCGCCGAGGCGATGACGATTTTCGCGGTGATCTGTGCCGGGATCTTTCCCGGTATCCACGTGGGGCGTGTCTGGGTGGTCGCCTGGATCTTTCCGATCCCGAACTACGAGTCGATGTGGCCGAACTTCCGCAGTCCGCTTTTGTGGGATGTGTTCGCGGTCGGCACCTATGCGACGGTTTCTCTGCTCTTTTGGTACACCGGAATGGTGCCGGATCTGGCGACGCTGCGCGACCGCGCCACGACCAAGGTGCGGGCGATTGTTCTTGGGGTGTTGGCGCTTGGCTGGCGTGGCAGTCACCGCCACTGGCATCGCTACGAGTGGGCCTATTTGATTCTCGCGGGGCTGGCGACGCCTCTGGTCCTCAGTGTTCACTCAGTGGTGAGTTTCGACTTCGCGACGGCGCAGTTGCCGGGGTGGCACACGACGATTTTTCCGCCCTATTTTGTTGCCGGCGCCATCTTCTCCGGATTCGCCATGGTGGGCACACTGATCGTGCCGATTCGCAAGTGGTTCAATCTGGAAGACATTATTACGCTGCACCATCTGGAGAATATCAACAAGGTGATCCTCGCCACCGGAACCATGGTGGGCTTCGCCTATTCGACCGAGTTCTTTATCGCCTGGTACAGCGGCAATCCCAACGAGAGCTTCACTTTCGTCAACCGGGCGTTCGGCCCCTATGCGTGGGCCTACTGGACCATGGTTTCCTGCAATGTGATCGTGCCGCAGTTCTTCTGGTCAAAGAAGATTCGCACGACGCCGTGGATGGCCTGGATCCTCTACATCTTCGTGAACATCGGCATGTGGTTCGAGCGATTTGTCATTACCGTCACTTCGCTGAGTCGTGACTTTTTGCCGTCCAGTTGGGCCTACTACTCACCCACTTTTGTCGATGTGTTGACGTTTGTCGGGAGCTTTGGTCTCTTCTTTACCTTGGTGCTGCTTTTTGTGCGCTTCGGCCCGATCATCGCCATGGCGGAGGTAAAGACGGTGATGCCCGTGGCGGCGCTGGAGGGCGAGAGCAAGCCGATCGGCGACTACCACGGCGACATGCACGATGAACCCAGGCACCTGCGGGAGAAGGAGTGATGGATACTTCGGCCCCGAACCTTTACGGGATTCTGATCGAGTTCGACCATCCGGAACGCTTGGTGAACGCCTGCCGGAAGGTTCGCGATGCCGGGTTCAAGCGCTGGGATGCCCATACGCCGTTCCCGATTCACGGGATGGATGGCGCCATGGGAATCCGGGTTACGCGGCTGCCTTTCCTGATTCTGGGCGGCGGTCTGACCGGGCTTGCCGCGGCGTTGCTCATGCAGTGGTGGATGAACGCGGTGGACTATCCCTTCCTGATCAGCGGCAAGCCTCTCTTCGGCCTGCCGGCGAACATCCCGGTGGTTTTTGAACTCACTGTTCTGTTTGCCGCGCTCACCACGTTTTTCGGCATGTGGGGGCGCAACGGCATGCCACATCTTTACCATCCAGTGTTCAAGAGTGAGCGGTTTCGCCGCGTAACCGCGGATCGGTTCTTCATTGTGCTCGAAGCGCGTGATCCGCTCTTTCAGCTTTCCAAGACGCAAGAGTTTGCCGCATCGCTCGGTGGCGTCGCGGTCGAACTACTCGAGGATTAGTTATGCCACGGGTTCTAGTTTACACGGGCATTCTGCTGGCGGCCCTGGCACTTCTGCCGTTGGCGCTGCTGGACTACGCACGGTCGACGCCCTCGCGGCACCCGCGGCTGCAGCTGGTTCCCGATATGGACCAGCAGGCTTACCACCGGGCACAGGGGGGGAGCAGCGTTTTCGCCGACGGGCGGGCGATGCGGATTCCGCCGGCGGGAACCGTGGCGCGCGGGGAACTGCGGGAGGATGACGCCTATTTCCGCGGCATGGCACCGGACTCCAGCTGGGTGACGGAGCTGCCTGTGGCCTGGACCATGGAGCGGATCCGTTACGGTCAGAATCGCTACCAGATTTTCTGCGCGCCCTGCCACGGCGATGCCGGCCGGGGCGACGGTCTGGTCGCGCGTCGGGCCGAGCAGCTGGCCGAAGGCACGTGGACGCCCCCGAGTGATCTGACGGCGGCGGTTACCGCGGCGCGTCCGGATGGCGAACTTTTCGCGATTATCAGTCACGGCATTCGCAAGATGCCCGCTTACGGGTCCCAGATTCCGGTCGATGCCCGCTGGGCGATCGTTGCCTATTTGCGAGCGCTGCAGCGCAGCGCCAACGGAACGCTCGCCGATGTGCCGGAGAGCCACAAAGCCGAATTACGGTAGGAGTCCACTGTGTCGCATCACCGCCACATCCCCACTCTCGAAGAGGATCACATCACGCTGGATGAGCTTGGCCCGCGCACGGTGCGCGTGGCCGGCGCCATCGGTGTGGTCGGGCTGGCCCTGGCTGCTGCCATGGGCGCGGCTCGCGGCGATGGCTTCGCCTCCTTCGGATGGTCCTATCTTCTGAATTTCGCGTTTTTCTTGAGCGTTTCGCTTGGGGCCTTTTTCTTTGTCGCCATCGGCCACGTGATGGGTGTTCACTGGAATGTGGTGGCGCGCCGTCTGGCCGAGGTGGTGGCCGCCAACCTGGTCTATCTGGTGGTGTTGATGATTCCGTTGCTGCTGCTGGCGGGACGAGTTTTCCCCTGGGCGACCGGGCATACCGAGACACCCGCGGCGTTGCTGGCGATCAAGGCACCCTACTTGAACCAGACTTTCTTCCTGGTGCGCTGGGTCGTCTACTTTCTGATCTGGTGCGGCTACGCCCTGTGGTTCTGGAAGCGATCGCTGGAGCAGGATGAGACCGGGGCGCCGCAGCTCTCGGTGCGGATGTCGCGGAAGAGTGGATTGGCACTGCTGCTCTATGCGCTGACTTTGACCTTTGCGTCCTACGATCTTCTTATGTCGCTCGATCCGGCATGGTTCAGCACGATTTTCGGGCCGTACTATTTCGCCGGCAGTGTCGTGGCTTTCGCCGCCGCCCTCACTGTGATCACTTTTTGGCTGCAGTCGCGTGGGCGGCTGACCAAGGTGATCCACACCGAGCATCTGCACGACTATGGCAAGCTGTTGTTTGCGTTTGTCTTCTTCTGGGCCTATTTGGCGTTCAGTCAATACATGTTGATCTGGTACGCCAACATCCCGGAAGAGACCGCGTGGTTCCTGCGCCGGCAACAAAATGGCTGGGGATGGGTGGGGCTGCTGCTGCTCTTCTTCAATTTCATTGTGCCTTTCCTCGGGCTCCTGGCGCGCTCGGTAAAGCGCCATCGCCGCGGGTTGTATTTCTGGGCGGTGTGGCTCCTGGTGATGCACTGGGTCGATCTCTATTGGATTGTGATGCCGGAGTTCCATCCGGAAACCCCGCTGCCGGATCTGCTCGACCTTTTGACTTTTGTTGGTATCGGCGGGCTCTATGTAGCCGGTATTGCGCTCCGGGCGTCCGGCCACTCCCTGGTGCCGCGGCGCGATCCCCGACTTGATGACTCTCTCGGTTTCGAGAACGCGTAGGAGTTCCACTGTGAGTTCGAAGGGCAACAACGTTTCGCTCCTGAACACGATCATGGGGGTAGCCGCGGCCGTGGCGCTCTTGGCGGTTGCAGGGATTTTCCTCCAGAGCTGGACTCAGCGGCGTCTCGCCGAAGAGGAGCAGCGCAAGGTTTTCGCCCCCTCTTTGCCGGCCGTGGATGCCTATCGAGCCGAGCAGCGGGCGCTACTCAATGGCTATGGTTGGG
>JALXCG010000319.1 GCA_026991065.1 Gemmatimonadota bacterium
GGTTGGGGGCGTTCGCGATGGGTCTGGGGGGGGCGGATATTGCGGCGGCAATGGTGCTCGGTGAGTCCTGGATCGAGGTGCCGGAAGCGATTGCGGTGATCTATCGGGGGCGACCGCCGTTCGGAATCAGCGGCAAGGAGATCATTCTGCAGACTCTGGGGACGCTGGGGCGGAATACGGTGGCGATGGCGCGGACGGTGGAGTATCGCGGCGATGCGGTGGCCGATTTCAGCACCGACATGCGGTTTACCATCGCCAATATGACGGCGGAGTTCGGCGGGTTGAACGGGATCTTCGAAGCCGATGAGGTGAGCGCGGCGTGGCTCTCCGGGCGCGCCGATCACAAGGAGGGGGCGAGCTATTTTCGCGCCGATGAGGATGCTCCCTATGTCGGGCGCTATGTGATCGATCTGGAGCGGGCACAGCCGCTGGTGGCGCGGCCCTATTCGCCGGACAATGTGGCGCCGGCGGCGGATCATGCGGGGCAGCAACTGGATGGGGTTTTTGTCGGCGCGTGCACAACGACCGAAGAGGAGTTGGTGCTGGGGGCGCTGGTGCTGGAGCGGGCGCTCGAGGAGCGGGCGAGCGCCGGGGGCGATGGCGCGGTGGTGGCCGACGGCAAGCGGTTGGTGGTGCCGGGGAGCCGCGAGATCGTGGCGCGGCTGGAGGCGAACGGTGTGCTGGAGATCTATCGGCGCGCGGGGTTCCGGGTGGGGCCGCCCGGGTGTTCGATGTGCCTGGGGGTGGCGTCGGATCGGGCGGCGGAGGGCGAGGTGTGGCTCTCTTCGCAGAATCGCAACTTCCCCAACCGGATGGGGCGCGGGCCGCACGCCTGGCTGGCCTCGGCGGCGACAGTGGCGGCGGCGGCGCCGACCATGCGGATCCGGGATGCACGGCCGCTGCTGGAGCAGATCGATCGCGACCGCTATGCGCGGCTGCTCGATCGGCCGGCGCGCGGCGCGGCGGCGGCGGTTCGGGTGCAGGAACCGGCGCTTGACCTGGCCGCGGCGGCGGACACAGCGGGCGCGGGCGCAGGCGCGGGCGCAGGCGCGGAAAGAGCAGACGTGGCGGAGGTCTCGGCGGACAATTCAAGGCCGGTGGCGGGCGCGGCGGAGGCGACGGGCGCGGTGGAGGAGAACACGGAGTGGTTGCGCAGCCGGGTGCAGCTCTTTGGCGACCACGTCGATACCGACGCGATCATTCCGGGCGAGTTTTGCCATCTGACCGGGGTCGCGGAGCTGGGCGAGGTCTGTTTTCACCATGTGGCGCCCGGTTTTGCGCAACGGGTGCGCGCCGGGGCGGCGATTGTTGTTGCCGGTGAGGGGTGGGGGTCGGGCAGCTCGCGCGAGCAAGCGGTGTGGGCGCTGCAGGGCGCCGGTGTAAAGCTGATCATCGCGCGCTCTTTTGCCTTCATTCACCGGCGCAATCTGGTCAATGAGGCGGTTCCCCATTTGGTGCTGAACGATGCGCGCTTTTATGAGCTGGTGCAAGCCGACGATGCGCTGGAGGTGAATCCGGCGCGCGGCGAGATCGTCCACCTGCCGAGCGGAGAGCGGTTCCAGGCCGAGTCCCCGGCACCGATTGTGCGGGCGATGCAGCAGGCGGGCGGGATTGTGGCGGCGATTCAGACGCATGGCACGGGAGTTTTCGCCGCGCTGCAGAATTCGTAGCGCACCGGGTGGCGCGCGGCATTGCGAGACGTTCGCCGGCGGGCGCGACGCGGAGAGCGAGCCGGTGGATTCCGGCGCGGCCGGGTGGCCGCGCTCTCGCCGTGATGGTTGCGGTGGTGCTGATCTTAGCTGCCGGGGCGATGCCCCGGGCGCATGGGGAGAGCGGTGG
>JALXCG010000320.1 GCA_026991065.1 Gemmatimonadota bacterium
CGACCGCGTTGAGCGCGTCGGGCCGCCCCCCGAAGTCGACCTGCAGCAAGCGCCCGGCGCGGCCGGCGGCCGGCCGCAGGCGGCCAGCGGCATTCTCGGTTGCGGCGTGCTCTACAGCGCCGGTTCTCATGCCACCGACTACCGCGCCAGCCGCTGGGGGCTCGGCGCCGGCCTCTTCGGCATGGGGGTGCTGCTGGATGAGGGCGGCGATGATCGCTATGAGCTGGCTGCCGCCGGCGAGGGCGCCGGCTACTGGGGCGCCGGGCTGCTCCTTGATGCCGCCGGCGACGACCACTACCGCCTGCTGGAAGGAGACGGCCAGGGCTATGGCGGCGCCGCCGGCATCGGCATTCTTGCCGACCGCTCCGGCAACGACGACTACTACGCGGAGCCGGATGCCGCGCGCGCCGGTCGCGCCGACTACCACTCGAAAAAGGAGATCGCCGCCAACAGCGCCCAGGGCGTCGGCAGCGGCCGGCGCGGCGACGGCTCCGACGGCCATTGCTGGGGCGGAGGGCTCGGCGCGCTGCTCGACTGCGCCGGCGACGACCACTACCGCGCCGGCAACTTCTCGCAGGGACTCGGCTACTGGTACGGCACCGGGCTGCTCTGGGACGGCGCGGGTGACGACACCTACCGCAGCGTCTACTTCACCCAGGGCTCCGGTGCTCACTTCGCCATCGGCGCGCTGATCGACGAGGGCGGCGACGATCGCCACCTGCTCGACCACAACGCCGGCGCCGCCTTCGGCTTCGGCTGGGATGTGGTCAACGCTTGGCTCATCGACCGCGGCAATGGCAACGACGAGTATGATGCCAAGATGATCTCCACCGGGCTCGCCGAGGTTCGCAGCAACGCATTCTTCATCGACGAGGGTGGCGATGACACCTACTGGCTCGACGCCGGTCAGCCCGGCTGGGGCGATGTGGATGAGCGCGAGAGCTACACTCGCCCCGGCGGCAGCACCACCTTCCCCTACCATCTCGGCCAGGTGGGTCTCTTTCTCGATCTCGGCGGCCACGACCGCTACTGGCGCCGCGACGACGACGGCAAAGCCCACGCCGACCGCAGCGCCGGCGACAACCGCCAGTGGAATCTGCGCCGCCGCGCCAGCGCCGCCCCCTGGGGCCCGGGTCCCAATGTGGCACTCGGCATCGACCGGCCCGCGGTCACCGACAGCAGCGGCGGATTGCCCGGGTTTCTGCAGATGTGGGAGGAGGAGAAATAGGGCGCTCTATGCACGCCCATTCGTGCTCATCAACCCCTCCACCAGAACAAACGCCGCCTGCAGGTATGAGGTGGGGCAGAGCGGGAAACACTCTTTGCAACGGTTGCACTCGCGCAGAGCGATTTCAGGCAGGAAGGAGATCTCCTTGGTGATGCCGCGGTCGATGAAACCAACGGCGTGGAGTTGCTTCACCTCGGCGCAGTAGCGCACACAGAGGCCACAATGCACGCAGAAGGCGGCTTCCTGCTCGAAGCGGTTGGGATCGGCGCCATACTCGGCCGCCAACTCACCCAACCGCGGCGAGTGGGGTGCATGCGCCAGCAGAAGCTCCAGAATGGTCTTGCGCATGCGGTCGATCTTCGGGGAGCGGGTGCGCACGACCAGGTCGGCGGCGGCGGGAAAGACGCAGGAGACCACCAGGCGGGTCCGGCCGCGCTGCTCCACCTCGACGATGCAGAGGCGACAACCGCCGTAGGGTTCCAGCCCCTCGTGGTGACAGAGCGTCGGAATCGACAATCCGGCGGCGCGAGCGGCTTCGAGCAGAGTCATGCCCGGCGTGGCGGTGACGGGCGTGCCGTCGATCTCTAGTTGGATTTCACTCATCGCGCTTTGCTCTTTCTCACGACAGTTCGCTCAGATTCGCCGATCGGCGGGGGAACCGGCTCGCCGGAGATCTTCTTGATCGCACCGAAACGTGGCGGGCAGACTTCATAGCAGGCGCCGCAGGTGGTGCATTGGGTCTGGTCGATGATGTGCACCCGGTTCTTGCCGCCATCGATCGAACCGGCGGGGCAGGCGTTCAGGCAGATCATGCAGGCGCTGCACTTCTCCGGTTCGATGTAGTAGGAGACCAGCCCCTTGCAGGCGAGCGCCGGACAGCGTTTGTCGCGAATGTGCGCCTCATACTCCTCGCGGAAGTAGCGCAGCGTGCTGAGGAAGGGGTTGGGAGCGCTCTTGCCGAGCGCGCAGAGCGACGCTTCGCCGGCCACCTCGGAGAGGGTTTCGAGGGTTTCGATGTCGCCTTCACGCCCCTCGCCGGCGCAGATCCGGCTGAGGATGCGGTCCATCTGCCGCAGCCCCTCGCGGCACGGGACACATTTGCCGCAGGACTCCTCGGTGAGGAAGTGGATGAAGTAGCGGGCCACATCCACCATGCAGGTCTCCTCATCCATCACGATCATGCCGCCGGAGCCCATCATCGAGCCGGCTTCGGCGAGTTCGTCGAAACCAACCGGCAGATCGAGCAGTTCGGCCGGGATACAGCCACCGGAGGGACCGCCGGTCTGCACCGCCTTGAAGCGCTTGCCGCCGGGGATTCCGCCGCCGATCTCTTCGATGATCCGGCGCAACGGCATCCCCATGGGGACCTCCACCAGGCCGGTGTTGTTGATCTTGCCGACCAGCGAGAAGATCTTGGTGCCTTTGCTGGTGGCGGTGCCGCTGCGGGTGAACCAGGCGGCGCCGCGGTTGATGATCAGCGGCACATTGGCCCAGGTTTCGACGTTGTTGAGCACGCTGGGCTTGTTCCACAGGCCGCGGACATTGGAGCGAACATATTTCGGGCGTGGTTCGCCGACGCGGCCTTCAAGCGCGGTCATCAACGCGGTGGACTCGCCACAGACAAAGGCACCGGCGCCGCGGTGGACATGGATCTCGAAATCGAATCCGGAGCCGAGAATGTTGCTCCCGATCAGGCCGAGGGCGGTGGCCTGGCGAATGGCGAGGGTGACATTCTCAACCGCCAGCGGGTATTCCTGGCGGACATAGATGAAGCCCTCGTGGGCACCAATGGTGTAGCCGCCGATGATCAGACCTTCGAGGATCGAATGCGGGTTGCCCTCCAGCAGCGCACGATCCATGAAGGCCCCCGGATCCCCTTCGTCGGCGTTGACGATCACATATTTGGGCGTTCCGGGAGCGTTGCGGGAGCCCTCCCATTTGCTCCCGGCGGGGAAGCCCGCACCGCCCCGGCCGCGCAGGTTGGCGGCCTTGACCTCCTCCAGCACCTGCTCGGGGGTCATCTCAAAGAGAGCTTTGGCCAGGGCTGCATAACCGCCGATGGCAACATAATCATCGATGCTGCGGGAGTCGATGCGACTGTTGCTGGCGAGGAGCGTGCGCTGCTGGTGCTTGTAAAAAGGGATGTCGCACTCATGAACGGCGGGCTCGCCGACGACCTCCCC
Source organism: Gemmatimonadota bacterium (assembly GCA_026991065.1). Taxonomy (GTDB): domain Bacteria; genus JALXCG01. Next base: position 3,412 of record JALXCG010000320.1, read on the forward strand.
ATTGCCGTTGCCACCACTCCCCCGGCTTGCGCAAACTCCGTTGCCCCCCGTGGCACCATTGAACAGCAGCCGTTCAACCACCTGCCGATCGGCCACGCTGCGCGCGACGATTTCGGGAACGTCCTCCGGCTTCACCTGGAGATAACAGATCTCTTCCGGATAGAGCAGCACCACCGGGCCACGCTCGCAAAAGCCGGGGCAGCCGCAGCCCCGGGTTTCCACCCGGGTGTCGAGACCGCGGTCGGCGAGTTCGCGCCGGAAAGCAGCGAGCACATCGGCCGCGCCGGACGCCAGGCAACCAGCCCCGGCACAGACCGAAACCGAAAGCTCGCACGCCGCGCGGGCCGCGGCCAGTTCCCGCCGATACTCTTCAAGCTCTGCTGGCGATTGCAACTGCGCCATGGGGTTCCTTTACTCGTAGCCTTGCAGAAGTTCCGCCGATTGCGCCGGAGAGAGGTGGCCGTGGGCCTTGCCATCGATCTCTACCACCGGGCCCAGCGCGCAGCAGCCAAGGCAGTTCACCGTCTCCAGGCTGAATTTCAGCTCCATGTCGGTCTCGCCGGGGGCGATGCCGGTCAGCTCCTCGACCGTATCGAGAATCCGCGGCGCGCCGCGCACGTGGCAGGCGGTGCCCATGCAGATGTGGACATCGTGGCGCCCTTTCGGCACCGGGCTGAAGGCCTTGTAGAAGGTGGCGATGTGCTGCACCCGGGCAAGCGGCACCTGGAGCGCTTCCGCCATGCGCGCCAACACCTCCCGCGGCAGCCAGCGATTCTCCGCCTGGATCTCCAGCATCACCTGGATCAAGGCGCTGGGGTCGCCGCGATGCGCGGTGATGATCTGATCGATGCGCGCGGCGTCCAGCGGCTCTCCCTTCGATTCGTGACAGGCGCACTCCGGGTTGCTCATGCGGGACCACAGCTTTCACAAGTGGATGGGGTAGAGGTGGAGCCGGCCGCCACGGCGACGGCATCGCCCGCCGCGTCCGGGTCGGTGGCAAGCGGCTCCGCCGGCGGCGGAACCGGCGCCACCCGGTAACACTTCCGCTCGAAGTCGTATTCGATCAGCCCCCGGCGCGAGGCGCCCTTGATCTGGCGCGAAACCGCCGCCGGAGAGATCCCAAGCCGCGCCGCCAACTCGCGGGCGTTCAGCCCCCCCTCGTGCTCCAGCAAAAGCAGCAAGCGACTGAGCAGCAGTTTGTCACCCACCAGGTCGTGAAAGAGGCGATCCACTTCTTCGCTTTCGTAAAAGGTGCGATAGGCCTCTTCCGACTTGGCCGGTGCGCGCAGCTTGCCGCGCTCCACCAGCTTTACAAAGGGGATCAGGCGTTGCAATGCGTCGAGATTGAGCTGCAGATCGGTCGCCGCGCCCGCCGCATCGCCGTCGGCGGCCGTTTCCCCCGGATCCAACGGACCGAGCGCGCGCAGTTCAGCGCCGAAGTCGTTCATCAGCTCGGCGAAGCGCGCCCCCTCGGAGGAGGAGACCCACTCCAGGCGCAGGCGTCGCGGATCGACACCGATGTAGTCGAGCAGCTTCTTGCCCAGATACATATTGGCGAGCGCGTCGTAGTTGCCCTCGGTTACATAGTGACATTCACCGGGCCAGCAACCGGCGATCACCACCCCATCGGCGCCCTTTTGCAGCGCACGAATCACAAACGCCAGGTCCACGCGCCCGGTACACATCAGGCGCACGATCCGGATCTCCGGAGTGTAGCTTTGTCTGGAAACTCCAGACAGGTCCGCTGCCGCATACGCTCACCAGTGGCAGAGAAAAGCGACGATCCGCGGCGTAAACGCAACTCCAGCAGCCATTCCTCTCTCCTCTCCTCGGCGTCGCCCCCTAGAGCGACGCCAACGCGGCGTCGATCTGACTGAACACCGCTTCATCGGTAAAGTGTTTGAGCGCGATCGCCTGCGTCGGGCATTTGGCATTGCAGAGCCCATCCCCCTTGCAGAGCACCGGATTGACCCGCGCTTTCAGCCCCGCCGCGGTATCGACAAAATGGATCGCATCATAGGTGCAGGCGCTGATGCAGGCGCCGCAGGCCACGCACTCCTCCTCCGTCACCTCGCAGACCGAACCGGAAGCCTTGACCGTATCCTGCGCCAACAAACTCCCCGCGCGACCGGCGGCGCCGAAAGCCTGACTGATGCTCTCGCTCAAATGCTTCGGATAGTGGGCGGTGCCGCACAGATAAACGCCCTCGGCGGCGAAATCGACCGGACGCAGCTTGACGTGGGCCTCCTGAAAAAACCCATCGGGGTTCAGCGAGATCTTGAACAGACGCGCCGCATCCATGCTGCCGGCCGAAGGCACCACCGCCACGGAGAGCGCCACCAGGTCGGCGTCCAGCTCCAGCCGCTGCCCCAGAATCGGGTCGGGCACGCTCACCCGCAGCACCGCGCGCCCCTCGGCACTGGTGGCGGCTTCCACCCGCGGCCCATCACTCGGCTCAAAACGCACGAAACGCACCTCGCGCTCCGCCGCCCGGCGATAGTAATCCTCGCTGAAGCCATAGGTGCGCATGTCGCGGAAGAGCACGTAGACCACCATCCGCGGATTCAGCTCCTTGAGCTTCAGCGCGTTTTTCACCGCCTGGCCGCAACAGACCCGGGCACAGTAGTTGCGATCCTCCCGGCGGCAGCCGACGCACTGGATCATCACCAGGCTTTGGGTCTCGCGCAGACTCTCCGGCTCCAGGCTGATCCGCTCCTCCAACTGCAGTTGCGTCAACACCCGCGGATCTTCGCCGTAGAGATATTCGCGCGGGGCATACTCCGCCGCGCCGGTGGCCAGAATCGCCGCGCCATGTTCGATCCTGCGCACGCCGCCGGCCATCTCCACCGTGGTGGTGAAATTGCCGACATAGCCCGCGACATCGGTGATGGTGGCGCGGTGCAGCACATGAATCAACCGGTGCTGGTAGACCCGGCGAATCAGATCGCCGAGATAGGCCTGCACATCAACCCCCTCCACCGTGTAGTGGAGGCGCCGCGCCACGCCGCCCAGGTCGGCCTCCCGCTCCACCAGGTAGACCTCGAACCCCTGTTCGGCCAGCCCGA
>JALXCG010000321.1 GCA_026991065.1 Gemmatimonadota bacterium
TCCGCGACAACGCTGACTACACAGTGGTGGCTTTCACCGCTACCCAGATCCCCAATATCGACGGTCGCAGCTATCCGCCGGAACTGGCCGGACCGCTCTACCCAAAGGGGATCCCGATCCTGCCGGAAGAGGAGTTGGAGGATCTGATCCATCAGGAGAAGATCGATGAAGTTTGGTTCTCCTACTCCGACGTGCCGCACGCTTATGTGATGGAAAAGGCCAGCCTGGTCAGCGCCCACGGCGCCCACTTCGTGCTCTTTTCGACCGACAAGACGATGATCCGCTCCGAGAAGCCGGTGATCGCGGTCACCGCGGTGCGGACCGGTGTGGGCAAGTCGCAGACGACGCGTTATCTGAGCCGCATCTTCAAGAAGATGGGCAAGCGCGTGGTCGCGATTCGCCACCCGATGCCCTATGGCGATCTGGCCAAGCAGGCCTGCCAGCGCTTTGCCACCTACGAAGACCTGGACCGCCACCAATGCACCATTGAGGAGCGGGAGGAGTATGAGCCGCACATCGACAACGGTTTCGTGGTCTACGCCGGCGTCGACTATGAGCAGATTCTGCGCGAGGCGGAGAAGGAAGCGGACATCATTCTCTGGGACGGCGGCAACAACGACACGCCCTTCTACAAGCCGGATCTGCACATTGTGCTGGTGGATCCGCACCGCGCCGGGCATGAGTTGACCTACTTCCCCGGCATGGTCAATTTCCTCATGGCGGATCTGCTCATCATCAACAAGGTGGAGCGGGCCAAGCCGGAGGATGTGGCACTGGTGGAGGCTCACTGCCGGCAGTACAATCCCGATGCCCGGGTGCTCAAGTGCGCGTCGGTGATCACTGCCGATGATCCCGCGGCGATCCGCGGCAAGCGTGCCCTGGTGGTGGAGGATGGCCCCACTCTAACGCACGGCGGCATGACCTATGGCGCCGGCTGGTTCGCCGCCAAGGATGCGGGCGCGAGCGAGATCGTCGATGCCAAGCCCTACGCCGTGGGTTCGATCGCGGCAACCTACGAGAAGTATCCGAACGCTGGCGCGATCCTGCCGGCGATGGGCTATGGCGATGCCCAGATCCGCGATCTCGAAGCCACCATCAACGCCACTCCCGCCGACGTGGTGGTGGAGGGAACGCCGATCGCTCTGGAGCGTGTGCTCAAGGCCAACAAGCCGATTGTCAACGTCTCCTACGAGCTGAAAGAGCTGGAAGAGGGCGTGATCGAGACGATGGTGCGGGCTTCGCTCTAGGAGCCGGGCGCGCATTGGCTTTCGAGCCCCGTGTTCGGGCCTGCTTCGAGATCAAGGCGCTGAGTCCGCCGGAAGGCTGGTTGCCTTTCAAGGACTTAGCAACGCAGAGATCGGAGCAGGGACGGATGCGGGGCGACGTGAAGACAATGTGCGACAGGCTCCTAACCAGGAGCCGGGCGCGCGGCTCAGACTTCAGGTCTGAGCCGCCAATGGGTCGAGTTCTCTCTTCGCACACTCGGCCCGCGCCGCGAGAGCGGCGAAGCGCCGCGCAGTGGAGAATGCCGGGGGGCCGGGCAGACAGAGCATCCGACGGTGGCGAGGCAGTGTCAAAAAAAGTTCCATGACCGAATGACGCCCGAGTTGCCACACGCTAAACTTATTTCTTATGTCTGCCTCAACCCACCAACTGCGAAATATTGGCATTGCGGCGCACATCGACGCCGGCAAGACCACCACGACCGAGCGGATTCTCTATTACGCCGGGGTAACACACCGCCTGGGAGAGGTGGATGACGGCGCGGCGACCATGGATTGGATGCCGCAGGAGCGGGCGCGCGGAATCACCATCACCAGCGCCTGTACCAGCGTGGTGTGGCGGGATCACCCGATCAACATCATCGATACCCCGGGCCACGTTGACTTTACCATCGAGGTGGAGCGCAGTCTGCGGGTGCTCGACGGGGTGGTGGCGGTGTTCTGCGCGGTCGGCGGGGTGGAGCCGCAGTCGGAGGTGGTGTGGCGGCAGGCGAGTCGCTACCGGGTGCCGCGGGTGGCGTTCGTCAACAAGATGGATCGGATCGGGGCCGATTTTGCGCGCGTGGTGGCGCAGATGGGCGAGAAGTTGGGGGCGCGGGCGCTGCCGATTCAGTGGCCGCTGGGGATCGAGGCGGATTTTCGCGGGATGGTGGACCTGGTGGAGATGCGCGAGTTGGTATGGGAGGGGGATGGACTCGGCGAGGAGTTCCGCACCACGCCCCTCGGAAATGGAGCGAGTGCGGCGGTCCTGGCGGCACGGGAGGAGTTGATCGCGACCTGCGCCGAGGTGGACGAGGAGTTGCTGGATCTGCATCTGGAGGGGCGCGAGATCGCGCCGCAGCGGATTCGGGCGGCGCTGCGGAAGCTGACTCTGGCGCTGGAGGTGCAACCGGTACTCTGTGGCTCCTCGCTGAAGAACCGCGGCGTGCAACCGCTGCTGGATGCGATCGTGGATTTCCTGCCGGCACCGCACGAGGTGGAGGCGATCCGCGGCGTGGATCCGACCAGCGGCAAGGTGGTGGCGGTTCACCACGATGATCCGAACCTGGTGGCGCTGGTATTCAAGGTGATGGCGCAAGATGCGTTTCAGACACTCTGCTATGCCCGGATCTATGCCGGAAGAATCAAGCGGGGCGGGGTGGTGCGCAATGCGGTGAAGGGGTCGGATGAACGGGTGGGACGGATCCTGCACATGCACTCCAACCGCGCGCAGCAGGTGGAGGAAGCGACGGCGGGCGAAATTGTGGCCCTGGTCGGACTGAAACACACCACCACGGGCGAGACGCTCTGCGACCGGGAACGGGTGGTGGCGCTGGAGGGGATGCGCTTTCCGGAGCCGGTGATCAATGCGGTGGTGGAGGCGCGCAATGCAGCGGAACAGCGCGCGCTGGAAGAGGCCCTGGCGCAGTATGCGCGTGAGGATCCGACATTCCGCGTGGCGACGGATGAGGAAACCGGGCAAACGCTGATCAGCGGGATGGGGGAGTTGCACCTGGATGTGATCATCCAGCGGTTGCGCGACGAGCGCGGGCTGGAGGTGCGGCGCGGGCGGCCGCAGGTGGCCTACCGCGAGTCGGTGCAGGCGGTGTGCGAGCGGGAAGATGCTTTCTCGCGCCAGGTCGGCGGGACGCGGATCGCGGCGCGGACGGTTGTGCGGGTGGCCCCCGGGGCGGCCGGGTCGGGGATCCGGGTCGAGTCGGCAGTGGCCGAGGAGCGGCAGATTCCGCCGGCGATCATGAAAGAGATTCTGGATCTGCTGCGGCAGGCCTCGATGACCGGACCGGTGGCGGGCTACCCCCTGATCGATGTGGAGGTGACGCTGCTCGATGCGGTGCCGCAGGGGGAGAGCATTTCAGCCGTGGCGCTGCAGACTTCGGCGGCGCGGGCACACAGCGAGGCGCTGCGCGGGGCGGAGCCGGTGCTGCTGGAGCCGATCATGGAGATGGAGGTCACCATTCCCAGCGAATGCACCGGAGCGGTGCTGAAGGAACTGGGGACGCGGCAGAGCGAGATCGTGGGGGTGGAGAGCCGGCCGGACGCGGATGTGGCACGGGTGCGGATTCCGCTCGCCCGGGTCTTCGGTTATACGACCGATCTGCGCGACCTGACGCGCGGGCGGGGAACTTTCGCCATGGTGCTGCACTCCTATGAGCCGGTCGTCAGCTGAGGATGCGAGGCGCGGGGCGGAGCCGCTGGTCACGTTGACCAGTGACTTCGGCACCCGGGATGGCTACGTCGGGGCGATGAAGGGCCGAATCCTGGCGATCTGCCGGGAGGTTCGGATCGTGGATCTGACGCATGCGCTCGCGCCGCAGGATCTGCACGGGGCGGCGTGGGCGTTGGCCCGGGCGGTGCCGCATTTCCCCGCGGGAACGATTCACCTGGCGGTGATCGACCCAGGGGTGGGATCGGCGCGCGGCGCGGTGGTGGTGCGGGCGGGGACCCCGGGGGCAGAGCAACTGTTGGTGGGCCCGGACAACGGGATCTTCGGGCGGGTGATCGAGGAACTCGGAGGGAGTTGGGCAGCCTGGCGCGTGGCGACCGGAGAGGCCGGTTCCGGGGCCGCGATGGCGGGTGGAGAGCGGGCCGAATGGCGGAAGGACCACTCATTCGATGGGCTGGCGCTCTTCGCGCCGCTGGCCGGGCACCTGGCGCGGGGCATGGAGCCGAAGAGCGTGGGGCCGCAAGTGGCCGCGCTCGAGCGGCTGGCGCCGGCACTGGAACCGCCGCAGCGGCCGGCGCGGGCAGGGGCAGAAGTATTACCCGGAGGCGAGGTGCCGACGGGAGACAGTGGTGGTCTGGTGGCGAGCGGCGGAATCGAGCGGTTCGACCGCTTCGGCAATGCGATCACCAACATTCCCGGGGATTGGGTAGAGCCGGGAATGCAGGTGGAGTTGGCCGCCGAGGGGAGCGCGGCGGAGGGCGCCCGGGAGGGAACATTCCTGCCTCTGCTGACTCACTACGCGGAAGGGCGCGGGCGGCCCGGCCTGGGGCTGGTCAACAGTGATCGACGGCTGGAGATTGCGGTCTACGAAGGCAGTGCGCGGCGGGAGTTGAAACTGCAAGTTGGAAGTCGCGTGCGGGTTTGGCATTGAGCGCGACAGGCTCCTGGGAGCCTGTCGCGCGTTGGCTTTCGAGCCCCGTGTTCGGGCCTGCTTCGAGATCAAGACGCTGAGTCCGCCGGAAGGCTGGTTGCCTTTCAAGGACTCAGCAACGCAGAGATCGGAGCAGGAACGGATGCGGGGCGAAGTGAAGACAATGTGCGACAGGCTCCTGGTCAGGGCATCAACCATGCGCCTATGCTTTGGCAATTCGGCGCTGGGGCGGCGCCGACCAAACCCAGAGATAACGAAAGGCCTGAACCATGCGTCACTCAATTCAAAACTGGTTGGTAGTCACATTCGCCGGGCTGGCGCTCGGAGCATTTCCGGGATGTGGCGGCAATGACACCGGTCAGCGCGAACACGCGCCGGAAGCGGTAAAGGCAGATGCAGGCCATGCCGCTGAACACCCGGCGGAAGCAGCTGTCAAAGCAGAGAGTGCCGGCCTGCCGACGGCACAGCACAAAGCGCTGTTCGGCCCCTTGCCGGCGGAGATGACGGCCGACAGCAATCCGCTGACGCCGGCAAAGATCGATCTGGGGCGAATGCTCTACTACGACACACGCCTTTCCAAGAGTCAGCAGATCTCCTGCAACAGCTGCCACCAACTGGATCACTATGGCGTCGACGGCGAGCCGACCTCTCCCGGGCACAAGGGGCAACGCGGCGCCCGCAACAGTCCGACCGTCTACAATGCAGCGCTGCATCTCGCCCAGTTCTGGGATGGACGTGAACCGGATGTGGAGGCGCAGGCCAAGGGACCGATTCTGAACCCGGTGGAGATGGCGATGCCATCCCCGGAAGCGGTGGTGGCGGTGGTAAAGAGCATCCCCGGCTATGCCGCCGCCTTTGCCGCGGCCTTCCCCGAAGAAGCGGATCCGATCACTTATGACAATCTGGCCAAGGCGATCGGCGCCTTCGAGCGCAAACTGGTAACCCCGGGGCGCTGGGACCGCTGGCTGGCCGGCGACGCGACGGCCCTGACCGCCGCCGAGCGTCGCGGACTCGATCTTTTCGTGGAATCCGGCTGCACCATCTGCCACATGGGTCCCGACCTGGGCGGCTCGCTCTACCAGAAAATGGGGCTGGTGAAACCCTACCCGCTCACCGACGAGGGGCGTGGAGCGATCACCGGCAATGAAGCGGAGCGGTTCTTCTTCAAGGTCCCATCTCTGCGCAATGTGGCAGAGACAGCTCCCTATTTCCATGACGGCTCTGTGACCACGCTGGAAGAAGCGGTTCGTATCATGCTTGACTACCAATTGGGACGCAGTGTGACCGCCCCGCAGATGAGCGACCTCCTGGCGTTTTTGAAGGCGCTGACCGGCGACCTGCCAAAGGCTTACATCGCCATGCCGGAGTTGCCACCGAGTGGCCCGGACACCCCCGGTCCCGATCTGAGCTAATCGAGTGATGCCGGAGGCGCGCCTCTTCGGCGCGCCGCAGCGGTGGCGGGAGACGGGAACGCTGCTCCAACGCGCCAATCTTGCGCTACACTGAGTCCGTACGCATTCACTTTCAGCCCGGGAGACTCGCATGCCGACCACACCCGAAAACCTCGCCACCGCTTTTGCCGGTGAAAGCCAGGCCAATCGCAAATATCTGGCCTTTGCCGCGCAAGCAGAAAAAGACGGCTTTCCCAATGTAGCCAAGCTGTTCCGCACGACGGCGGAAGCCGAAACCATTCACGCGACGGGCCATCTGCGCGCCCTGAATGGGATTCGGGAAACGCTGAAAAACCTGGAAGAAGCGATCGCCGGCGAGACCTACGAATACAAAGAGATGTATCCGCCGATGTTGCAACAGGCCGAAGCCGACGGACACAAGGCCAAGAAGATGTTCGCCTGGGCAATCGAAGCGGAGGCGGT